>NZ_JQLX01000013.1 GCF_000744435.1 Hippea jasoniae | reverse complement strand
ATTTCTTATCTGATGCACAAGCTCAATAGATAGTCTTGCATCTTTAATGCCAAAACCTCCGCCGTTTAATATATCTTTATAAACAAGTGTATGCAAGTCTGTAAAGCCACCAGAAAATTCAATCTCTTTTGAATCTACTGTTATAGATCTGTATGTTCTCTGACCTTTTTGTTTTATATCATCGGGTAAATCGTTATAATCCACTGACAAAAACCACCTAACATAAGCTTTTTTTAACTCTATAAAGCCTGCCATCTTTTTTAAAGGCTCACAGTAGTGAACCTCGCTGTTCTTTACCTCACCAAAAAGCCACATCAGCATATCAAAGAAATGTATTCCGATATTTGTTGCAACACCGCCGGACTTTGATAAATCTCCCTTCCACGAAACAAAGTACCATCTGCCTCTTGAGGTTATATAGGTCAAGTCTATGTTGTATTTTTTATTCTCTTTAGAAGTCTCTTTTTCTATCTTATCCTTTAGTGAAATGATTGAAGGATGAAGTCTTAATTGAAGAACATTGTAAACTTTTCTCCCTGTTTCTTGCTCTATCTCCTCTAAAGCATCCAAATTCCAGGGATTTAAAACAAGAGGTTTTTCGCATATTGCGTTTATTCCACTTCTCAATGCCCATCTTATATGAGCATCATGAAGGTAATTTGGGGAACAGATAGATGCAAAATCTACCTTATTTCCTCTTCTTCTTAGCTTATCAACATGCCTATCAAACCTTTCAAATTCTGTAAAAAAATGGGCTTCTGGAAAGTATGAATCTATAATGCCTACACTGTCGTTTGGATCAACTGCTGCAAGCAGATTATTACCGGTATCTTTAATTGCCTTCATATGTCTTGGTGCGATATAACCTGCTGCACCTATTAGGACAAAGTTTTTCATAAAACCTCCTGAGTTAGCGTTAAGCGTTAAGTATTAAGTGTTAAGCGCTAAGCGTTAAAAGTTGAGATTAAATTTTTGGCGTTTAACTTAACTCTTAGAGCTTAGAACTTTTATATAATTGTTTTTTAGACCTGTCAGCATTTTTAAAATTTCATTTAATTCTTTAATCTATTTTAAACCCAACTGCTTTTCTATATAATTAATTTCTATTCCAATATATATCTGCGTTATTAATTCTGCGCAAGAACCTTTAGCGATTTCGATAAATCTAATCTTTTCTTTGTCGGACTCTTTTTCCATTCCTTCTGCAATATTAGAAGCTATTGACAAACTGCTTCTTGTTATCTGATCCTTAAAGCCAAAATCTTTCAGGTCTTTGAAATATTTGTATATTTCAATAGAAAGCCTACAGCCTTTTTTCCAAACATCCAAATTTTCACATTTCATGATTACGTTTTCCCCTTTTAAAACTTAGTCCTTGATACTTAGCGCTTAATGCTGAATTGATTCTCCAACAGCTCATCTTCTGGCACATCTCTAAAGTATTTTGCAGGTAAGCCTGCATAGATCTTTTTGGGTTGAGTGTCTTTTGTAAGAAGGCTTCCAGCGGCAACCACGCTGTCTTCAGCTATAGTCTTGTTTGGCAATATAACCGCACCAACACCTATTCTTCCACCTTTTTGAATTTTAACCCCACCAAATTCTTTAAACCTTTTTTGACTTCTGCCTAAATAATTGTCGTTAGATGTTAAAACACCTGGAGCTATAAAGCAGTAATCCTCAACTTCAGAGTAGGCTGTGATATATACATTTGTTTCAAGTTTGCATCGTTTGCCAATGGTGCAGAAGTTTTCTATTGCAACGCCTCTTCCAACAATCGTGTATTCGCCTATCTCAACATTTTCCCTAATGGTAGATAGATCTGCTACAAGCACATTCTTATTTATCTTGCAACCAGCATAAATCACAACTGATGTGCCTATCAAGCAATTATCCGCAATCATTGCTGGTGGTAGTTGCTGTTTTTTTGTTGTTGCACTAATGGGTGATTTCATTGGTTGCTTGCCAATAACGGTATTATCATCAATTCTGACATTATCACCAATAATTGTACCCTCATGAATAACAACATTATTGTCTATCTGGCAATTCTTGCCTATCTTTACATCCCTACCTATAACGGTAAAATAACCAATCTGTGTATTTTCACCTATCACACTTGATGGGTCAATAACGCATCTTTCAAATTTCTCCATAAAAAGATCCTTTCTTGTTAGGTTTATTAAAAACTTTTCTAAATTCAAAACCTGAACGCAAGTATAGAAACTAACCAAAAATGTGTCAAGAGGTAAAAAATCCGTGTTTGATATTCTCTCACCTTCTCAATGTTGCTATCAATCTATTTTTATTTATAAGCAAATTTATAGCATCCTCCGGTTTTGCAACTACTACTGAGGAGTTTTTGATTGTTCCTATAAATGCACCCTCACAGCCTATTACGCATATCGACAAAGCAGCTTTTTTAAACATGAGTCTATCGTTATTGCCGTTGCCTACAGCCACGCAAAGTTGACCATTTAAACTTTCTATGTATTTTGCTTTGAATAGATCCTGATTTTTAGATGGTGCAATAACAACTGTTGCATTAACATCTATTAACATCACTTTAGCAGTTCCGTTGGTGTCAGCTGTAACTACATGAATATCTAAAAATTTTGATAATTCATTTAATTTGTGTTTTATGCCTGCTTTAACAACGCCATCACATGCAAGTGTGCCGTTGAAATCAAAAACGGCGTATTTTAACTTAAGCTTTCCAAACCCGGGTATTTCAACTTCAATCATAAAAGAGTAAGGGGAGTGTTCCCCTTTAGTTTAGATTTATCATGACCATTTTTATATTGGTCATCTCTTCAATGGCAAACCTTACACCCTCTCTACCAATACCACTCATCTTATTGCCGCCGTATGGCATATGATCAACCCTGAAGATAGATGTATCATTTATCATGACACCGCCAACATCTAAATTGTCGATTGCGTAGTGGATTTTCTTTATGTCATTTGTATATATACCAGCTTGAAGTCCGTAATCTGAATCGTTTACATGCTGAATAGCCTCTTCAAAGTTATCATACTCAACAATAGAAACAATCGGTGCAAATACCTCCATACACATAACACGCATATCCTTTGTAGTGTTTCTTAAAACGGTTGGATAAAGGATTCTGCCCTCAACCTTGCCACCTACAACAAGTTCAGCACCCTGGCTAACTGCTTCATCTATCCATTGTTTGGCTCTTAAAGCCTCATTCTCATCAATCATCGGCCCAAGATCTGTATCTTTTTCGACTGGGTTTCCTATTTTTAGTTTTTTTGTAGCCTCGGCAAATTTCTCTGTAAATTCATCTGCTATATCTTTGTGCACATAGATCCTCTGAAGCGATATACATACCTGACCTGAGTTTGCAAAGGCGCTGTCTATGCAACGTGGAATAGCTTTATCTATATCGGCATCTTTCTCAATTATGGTCGCTGAGTTATTGCCAAGTTCAAGCGTGACCCTTTTTATGCCTGCAATACGCATTATTCTATCACCTACTTTTGCTGAACCTGTGAATGTTATTTTTCTAACCTTGTCGTTTGTAATAATGGCCTCTCCTACTTCTTGGCCTGGTCCTATAACGATATTTAAAGCACCATCAGGCAGGCCTGCCTCCATAAGGATTTCCCCTAAAATTAAAGCTGTTATAGGTGTTGTGCTTGCTGGCTTTAAAACAACTGTATTGCCACTTGCAATAGCCGGTGCAACCTTATGGGCAACCAAGTTCAAGGGAAAGTTAAACGGTGTGATAGCCCCAATTACACCCATCGGCACTCTTATAAAGTATCCAAATCTACCAACGCCTGAGGCACTTGCATCCATAGGCACGGTTTCACCATGAATCCTTTTTGCCTCCTCTGCTGCAAATTTAAATGTCTCATAGCCTCTTCTTACTTCTCCAATAGAGTTTTTCCATGCTTTTCCCGCCTCTCTACAGATCATTGTTGTTATCTCTTCTTCTCTTTCCTTTATAAGATTTGCTGCTTTTTCTAATATCTCTGAACGGCGGTAGGCCGGCAGGTTTTTCATCACACTAAAAGCTTTATCTGCCGCATCAACAGCCTCATCAACCATTTTCTTATCTGCTTTTGGCACTTTAGCTATAATCTCAGAGCTGTATTTATCGATAACATCGATTGTTTGAGGTGAGCTTACCCATTTACCTCCGATTAATGTCTTATACTGCTTCATTGTTACACCTCCTATCTATTTTTTTCGATATTCAGAAATAGGTAGCCGTTATTCAGCGGCAGTTTTACTTCTATGGTTGGGTGGATCTTTTCAGCTAAATAACCGCCTTTAACCTTTTTGATGAAATATAAATCTTCAGGGAAATGAAAAATCAATCTGCCCTTGATTGTTTTAAAGGCTATGATATTTTTGTGCATGTAAAACGCAAACTCTGCGGTTGACTTATAGGTAAAATGACGCTTTTTCTTTTTTAAGTATACTTTGAGAACATAGATGTTTTTTGCGTATGGCTTTATTGTATAATTTGATACTTCATATTCTCCGTCTGCAAATCCGCCAATAAAGTTCAGCTTGGCATAACCGCTTTTTATCGTTATAGGGGAGTGTTTAGCAAAATTAAAATACTCTGTTAAATCTTCTGCTTTTAAAAGGTGAGGCGTAAATATAGCAAGAAGAGCTATCAATACAACCTGAATATTTGCTCTGCCACGCATGCCGGTTTTGGATTGTCTTTTATCTCAACAATTATTTTGTAAATAAGCTCAACACCGTTTTCTATTCTTTTAACCGATATTGGTATCTCTTTTGCCCTGATAAATGAGTTGACCTTAACTGCAGCAGGAAACCTAACTTTATTAAGGCCGTAATTTATACGCATCTTCATGCCGGGATAGTTTTTCTCAAAATACTCAGGTGTGTTTGACTTTGTAAGGTAAGGAATCATCGAAAGCGTTAAAAACCCATGAGCAATAGTTGTTTTGTAAATCGATTCTTTGGCAGCCTTGTCTGGGTTTATGTGAATCCATTGTTTATCGCCTGTGACGATGGCAAAAAGGGTTATCCTATCCTGATCAATTTTAACCCACTCACCCGTTGAAATAACTGTATTGAGTTTTGACCTGTATAGTTCAACCAGCTTTTCGTATTTATCCACAGCTAAATATTAAGGACTTTTCTAAATTAGTCAAATATTTTAACGCTTGAAAAAACAAAAAATTTTTATATAAAGTTAAAGCCTTTAAAAAGGAGGATGATATGGAGAAAAAGATTTCAAAGGTTGAGATTGACGGTTTTGAGGCTCATATCTATGATTTTATGATGCAACTTTTGAGCGGCTTTACATACAACAAGTTTATGAAAACGGTAATAAATCAACTTAAGATAAAAAATAACGAAAATGTTGTTGATTTTGGTTGCGGCACAGCAAAAAATCTCTGTATGATTCAGCAGCTCACCAATAGAGATGTTGTGGGTTTTGATACATCAAAAGAGATGATAAGAATTGCCAAAAACAGATGTGAAAACAAAAATGTAAGGATTTTTTATCACGATATCAGAAAACTAGCCCCCTTTAAAAACTATTTTGATGTGGCGTTTATATCGTTTGTTTTGCATGGGTTTATAGATTCTCAACGGGATATGATTATTAAAAATGCTTCTGAATTGCTCAAAACAGGTGGCAGGTTTTGTATACTCGACTACAACGAATTTGACTTAAATAAAGCCAACCCTATAGTAAAGTTTGCCTTTAAATACGGTGAGTGCCCTCTTGCCAGCGAATTCATCAGAATCGACCTTAAAAGTAAACTAAAGAGATTTGGCTTTGTAGATTTTAAAGAGTATTATCACTACCTTGGATATGTGAGGTTGCTTGTTGCATACAAATGAACTTAAAATTCTGCTTTCTGGCATAAACATTAAAGACCCATCAAGATTTGAAAGTTTAGATGAGCTGTATTTTGAGGTTAAAGATAAAATAAAAAAAAGAGATGTATCAAAAGAACTTGAATATGTAGAGAAAAACAGTATCAAACTTATAAGTTTTTTTGATGATGACTATCCAGAAAGACTTAGGCAAATGGATTATCCACCTGTAGTGCTATATGTAAAAGGAAAACTTAAAGAACTATCTATGCCTCTTGCAGTGGTGGGCAGCAGGCATCCATCAGGCTATGGGCAAAAGGCTCTCAAACATATACTTCCACCTATAGTTGAGGCTGGGTTTGAAATAATAAGCGGCCTTGCCATGGGCATAGATGCACTTGCCCATAAAATTGCCATAGGTGGGGGTGGCTATACAATTGGAGTTTTGGGCTGCGGTATAGATATAGTGTATCCTTATAGCAATAAAGCGTTGTTTGAGCTAATGCCTCAAAAAGGCTGCATAATCAGCGAATTTCCTCTTTCAACCCCACCGAATAGATATAACTTTCCAAGGAGAAACAGAATTATAGCGGGACTCTCTGATGCTGTATTTGTGGTTGAGGCAGAGCTTAAAAGCGGTTCACTAATTACAGCAAGGATTGCAGCAGAACAGGGAAAAACGGTATTTGCCCTGCCGGGTGATATATTTTCAAAACGTAGCGAAGGAACAAATAGATTGATATACGATGGTGCAACAATTGTTATTGATAGATACACAATTCCATCTCATTTCTATGTCGAGCTTAAAAAGGAGATAGGACAATACAGTGATTATGCAACGCCTGAGTTAGAAGAAAAAGAAAAACTCGTTTATGAGGCAATGGATGCAGAGATGGATGAAAATGAGATAGCTCTAAAAACACAACTAACAATTCAGGAGGTTGCTGAGATTATTTTTGATCTGTCCTTGAAGGGTCTTGTTAAAAAAACGCCGTCAGGATATATAAGGCAGTGAAAGGGGAAATTTATGAATCTTGTGATAGTTGAATCACCAGCAAAAGCCAAAACAATCTCAAAGTTTTTGGGAAAGGATTTTAATGTAGTTGCCTCCTACGGTCATATCAGGGATTTACCAAAAAGCTCATTTGGCGTAGATATAGAAAACGGTTTTAAGCCAAAATATGTTGTTCCAAAAGAAAAAAAGCCTGTTGTGGATAATATTAAGAAGCTTTCAAAGCAATCAGACTTAGTTTACATAGCAACAGATGAGGATAGAGAGGGTGAAGCCATAGGCTGGCATATCACAAAAGCTGCAAAATTAAACGAAGATAAGATAAAAAGGATAGTGTTTCACGAAATAACAAAAAATGCTATCCTGAATGCAATCAAATCCCCACGAACAATTGATATCGATATGGTAAACTCTCAGGAGGCAAGAAGAATTTTAGATAGAATCGTTGGTTATAAGCTTTCACCTCTACTTGCAAAAAAGATCCAAAAGGGGCTATCTGCAGGAAGGGTTCAATCTGTGGCATTAAAGCTTATTGTTGACAGAGAAGAAGAGATAAACAATTTTACGCCTCAGGAATATTGGAGCATTCATCTTCTGTTTAAGGGTGATATAGAATCTCAACTCATAGAAATAAACTCTCGCAAGTTAGATAAATTTGATATTAAAACAAAGCAGGAAGTAGAATCGATAAAAGAAAAGATACTCAAAGAATCGTTTGTAGTTAAGCAGATTAAAAAATCCACCACTTATAAGAAACCTGAGCCTCCGTTTATTACAAGCACACTCCAGATGGCAGCATCAAATATCTTGGGTTTTAGTGCACAAAAAACGATGCTTATTGCTCAAACACTTTATGAGGGTGTGGATATCGAAAAAAATAGGATTGGTTTGATAACCTACATGAGAACAGATTCGTTTAACATTGCAAAAGAGGCAATCGATAAAGTTAGAGATGTAATATCGTTTGCTTTTGGTGAGGATTATCTTCCCGAGAAACCTAATATTTATAAAACCAAATCAAAACTTGCTCAAGAAGCGCATGAGGCTATAAGGCCAACCGATCCATCCCTTTTGCCTGAAATGGTTAAACCTTATTTAAAGGATGATGAGTTTAGGCTTTATGAGTTGATATGGAGGCGATTTGTAGCATCGCAGATGAAGCCTGCTCAATTTAAAAACACTACAGTTGATTTTGCCTCAGAAAGTTTTCTTGCAAGGGCAACCTTTAAAACATTGAGTTTTGATGGGTTTTTGAGGGTATGGAGCTATTCAAAGATTAGCTCAAAAAAACCGCCCGAGCTTAAAAAGAACCAAAGTATTGATTTAACTGAGGTTCTAACAAAACAGCATTTTACAGAACCTCCAGCTCGATATACTGAAGCTTCTTTAATTAAAGAGCTTGAAAAACACGGTATCGGCAGGCCATCCACATACGCTACAATAATCAGCACAATTATCAAACGTGGATATGTTGTTTTAAAGGATAAAAAATTCCATCCGCAGGAGATTGGTATTATAACAAGTAAACTGCTGGACAAGTTCTTCTCTGACATCATTAATGTGAAATTTACCGCACAGATGGAAGAAGGGCTGGATAAAATAGCAAATAAAAAAATGGACAAAATAGAGCTTTTAGAAAAATTTTACGATAAATTCAAAAAATTACTTGATAACGCCTATAAAAATATGGAAAAGCTAAAACCCGATGATGAACCTATTAGTGAAAAATGCCCTATCTGCGGAGGTGATTTAGTTATAAGACACGGCAGATTTGGAAAATTTATTGCCTGCTCTAACTATCCAAAATGCAAATATACAAGGCCGTTAGAAGAAGATTTCGTTGATATAAAATGCGATAAATGCGGTGCACCAATGGTTGTTAAATACACTAAAAATGGGGCACGTTTTCTTGCATGCTCCAACTATCCCAAATGCAAAAACACAAAACCATACCCTACAGGGCTGATATGTCCTCTCTGCGGTGGAGAACTTATAGAACACTCTTCAAAGAGAGGCAAATTCTATGGTTGTTCAAACTATCCAACCTGTAAGTTTACCATCAGAGGTGAGATAAAAAACCAGGAATGCCCTGTCTGCGGTTACAATCTATTTGTTAAGAAAAGAGGCAAATGGTGTTGTGCAAGAAAGGGTTGTAATTACTGCGAAGAATAAAAGAGGGGGAAATCCCCTCTTTTTTGGTTAGATATGAAATGGATTTGTGTAGAAGATAATAAGAACAATAACAAGCATATAGATAACTAAAGACTCGATCATAGCAAGGCCGATCATCATGAGAGTCAGAAGCTTTCCTGACAAAGCCGGGTTTCTTGCTGTACCAAGTACAGTTCCGTTAACAGCATGACCCTGTCCAATTCCACCACCGCCGGCAGCAAGACCAAGACCAATTGCACCACCCATAGCCACAAACATGTAGTACTTTTTAAGCACTATGTTTGCAGCTGCAGTGGCAGAATTTGCATCACCCGCAGCCAATGCAGGAAAAGCTGCCAGAACTGCTAAAGCTGTTAAAATAAACAACCTACCCTTCATAAATCCACCTCCTCACAAAAAATCAAAGATTACAAACTTATTTAATGGGCTTCACTTACTGCATCTGCAATGTATAGTGTTGAAAGCAAGAAAAATATAAATGCCTGCAGTGAAGCTGCAAATAATACCAAACCCATAACAGGTAAAGGAACAAGCCAAGGAGCCAAAAAGAAAATCACAGCGAGCAATAAGTCATCACCAAATATATTACCAAACAACCTGACAGATAACGAGATAATTCTTGCAAAATGCCCTATAATCTCTACAGGGAGCATCAAAGGAACAAGCCACCAGACAGGGCCCATAAAATGTTTTATATATTTTATTCCATGCTTTCTAATACCTAAAAACTGATAATACACAAAAACTATCACTGCCATTGATACAGTGGTATTGAGATTGGATGTTGGCGGTATAAACCATGGTATAAGCTCTGTAATATTACAGAAAAAGATAAATATTGCCAGTGTTGCCAGCAAAGGAAAGTGCTTTGGTGTTTCTTCTTTGCCCAAAATATCCTCTACAAATGTATAAATACCGTAAACTACCGATTCTGCTACATTTTGAATACCCTCAGGTAGCAGTTTCAATGAAAAACGTATAATAATTGCAAGAACCAACACGAATAAAGCAACAAACCAGGTAAAAACCAAATATCCGGGTAAACCTGTTGCATGGATAATAAAATCAAGAAAACTTGGCGCCTCCATTTTACCCCCTCACAGAGAAGTTTTTTTGCTAAATACAGACATTACTGCTGTAATCATCAAACTAATTGGCACTACCGATACACCCACAATAATGCCAATCTTATTCAAATGAAGTTTTAGTAAAAACAGAATAGAAATGGCTATCAAGCTAAATCTTATCATGCTGTCCAAAAAAGAGTACTTGCCCCTTTTTAGCCATTTCTTTGCCATAAATTTTAAAAGAATCCAATCACCCAGCCCAACAGCCGTTGATGCCGTTGTGGCTATAAAACATTCATAGCTAATAAGTAAACACACAGAAGCTAAAAAAAAATATACTATTGCAAAAAGAATTTCAAGTTTTTTTATCGTTATTATCATCAGTCTTTTTTATGCCGTAAAACATATTTTTAAATCCAGCAATGATTCCAAATATTAAAAAAAGAAAAAACAACCAGTGATGGGATGAATTAAACTTTCTATCCAGCCAGTATCCCAACCCTCCACCTATCAGGATAGCTATAACAACACTGAAACCCACCGTCGTTGCATCATAAAGCTCTCTGTAGTATTTTATTTTTTTTCTTCTTTCTTCTCTATTCATATATAGAATCTGCCTTCAGAAAGTTCTCTAAAAACTTCTTCCACAGCAACTATTGTATTTTCAATGTCTTCAAGGCTATGTTTAATAGTTATGAAATTTGATTCAAATTGTGATGGCGGAATGTATATACCCCTTTCAAGTAAGCCCCAGAAGTAGTTTTTAAATAGCCTTAAATCACTCTGGTTAACCTCTGAAAAATTTGTGGGTTTATTTTGTCTAAAGAATACAGAAAACATAGAACCGATCGCTTCACCGCTTACAGGTATTCCATATTCTACCCCGAGCCCTACGATGCGGGAAATGAGTTTTTGGGTATTTTTCTCCAACTCTTTGTATGGATTTTTGCGTTTCAAAATATCCAGTGTTGCTATACCGCATGCCATTGCAACGGGGTTGCCACTGAGCGTTCCTGCCTGATACACTTCACCATTTGGTGCTAAATACTCCATAAACTCTGCTTTTGCCCCAAAGCATGCGGCAGGAAACCCTCCACCTATAACCTTGCCCAGGATTGTTATATCGGGCTTTACATTGTAGATATGCTGTGCTCCGCCATATGTGAGCCTGAAACCTGTCATAACCTCATCAAAAATAAGCAACGCCCCATACCTATCACATAAATTTCTTAAGCCTTCTAAAAAACCATCTTCAGGTCTTACAACACCCATGTTGCCCGCCACAGGCTCAACAATAATAGCTGCAATTGTATCGCCGTATTTTTTAAATATATCCTGAGTTGCCTCTAAGTCGTTGAATTCTGCAAGCAGGGTGTGTTTTGCAAAATCTATAGGAACACCTTTGCTTGTTGGGATACCAAATGTTGAAGAACCCGAACCAGCACCAACAAGCAGGCTATCTGAATGCCCGTGATAGCAACCTGAGAATTTCAATATATTATCCCTGCCTGTTATACCCCTTGCAAGCCTTATTGCGCTCATTGCGGCCTCAGTGCCGGAGTTGACAAACCTGACCTTTTCAATAGAATCAAACGCCTCAACGATTCTTTTTGCAAGCTCTGTCTCAAGTATTGTTGGTGCACCAAAACTAAAACCATTTTCAAGGACAGCTTTTGTTTTATCTATAACCTCATCATCTGCATGTCCAACAATTGCAGGACCCCAGCTATTCACATAATCGATAAATTCATTACCATCTTCATCGTAAATTTTTGATCCTCTGGCTTTCTTTATGAATAGAGGGTCTCTGTTTACACTTTTAAATGCCCTAACAGGACTATTTACACCGCCAGCTATCACCTTTTTTGCATCTTCAAACAACTGCTTACTTCTTTCAAACACAACTGCCTCCTAAAGCAGGTGTTTAAAAATGATTTCTCCATCTCTACCCAGATCGCCCACAACCCTTTCTGGGTGTGGCATCAAACCAAACACATTGCCGTTTTCATTGCAAATGCCTGCAATGTTGTAAACTGACCCGTTGGGGTTGTATGTATCATTTATATGACCATTTTTTGAAGCATATCTTAATACAATCATATCGTTATCAAGAAGATATTTAAGGTAGTCATCGCTACAGAAATAATTGCCCTCTGCATGCGCTATAGGCATCTTTAATACACTTTCTGACTTGATATTTTTTGTAAAATAACACCTGCTTTTTTCAACCTTTAAATACACATCCTTATGAATAAACCTTAAGGTTTTATTTTTAAGTAGAGCACCTTTTAGTAGACCACTTTCTATTAAAATCTGAAAGCCGTTGCAGATACCAATAACAGGATAGCCTTTTTTTGCAAGCTCTCTAACACTGTCCATCACTGGTGAAAATTTTGCCAGTGCACCACTTCTTAGATAATCTCCGTATGAAAATCCGCCAGGCAGGATAACAGTATCAAAACCGTTTAAATCTATTTGCGTATAAAAGACAAACTCGCTTTTAATACCTAATGTATCACATGCGTATTTACAATCAAAATCACAGTTTGTTCCAAGAAACCTGACGATGGCTACCTTCACTTCTTTATAACCTCATAATCCTCTATAACTTCATTTGAAAGGATATTTTTTGCAACTGTTTCTATCAACTCATCATCTGGCTCATTAAGTGTTATTTCAAAGTATTTGCCCACTCTTATATCCTCTATCTTTTTGCCCGTATAGTTTTCCGAAACCTTTTTAATAGCCTTTCCCTGAGGGTCTAAGATGCCTTTTTTGGGTTTTACAATCACCACATATTTCATGCTATATCCTCGAAATTTTCATAAGGATTTTTTCATAACCTTCTATTAAATCACCAAGGTCTTTTCTGAATCTATCTTTATCCAGAACCTCTTTAGTTTCTTTATCCCACAGCCTTGCCCCATCAGGTGTAAACTCATCTCCAACAATAAGATTGCCATCTGGGTCAAAACCAAACTCAAGCTTAAAATCAACAAGCTCAATACCCGCTCTATCAAATCTTTCTTTCAAACAATCATTAACCTTTAAGGCCAACTCTTTCATTTTTTCTATGGTTTTTTCATCTGCCCAGCCAAAAACCTTTATATGTTGCTCTGTGATCATAGGATCGTCAAGCTCATCGCTTTTTAGATAAAACTCAATTAAGGGTTCTGGGAGTTTTTCACCCACTTTTAAACCAAGCCTTTTTGCTAAAGAACCTGCAATAACATTTCTAACTACCACCTCAACAGGCACCATTTTTAAGCGTTTAACCACTATCTCTCTACCTGAGTTTTCTTCAACAAAATGGTTTGGAATACCGCATTCATTCATCCAGTTAAATGCTTTGACCGTAATGGTTTTATTCAGTGCGCCCTTTTCATCTATTATAGCATGTTTTTTTCCATTGAAAGCCGTAGCATCATCCTTAAAATAAATAATGAGCAGGTCTGGATCTTCAGTTTCATAAACTTTTTTTGCCTTACCCTCATACAGAAGATTTGTTTCTTCCATCACTATCCTCCCTGATTTATTTTGCTAAAAACCCCTTGTTGGGATTCTTAGCAAAACGGGGGCTATAGCCCCCTCTCTTTTTAAAAGTTTGTCAAAACAATCAAGATAGCAATGATATTTATGATTTTAATCATCGGGTTGATGGCAGGACCTGCTGTATCCTTCAGAGGATCTCCAACTGTATCACCTGTGACAGCTGCCTTATGAGCCTCACTTCCTTTTCCGCCAAAATTACCATCTTCTATGTATTTTTTAGCATTATCCCATGCACCACCGCCACTTGTCATTGAAACTGCAAGGAAGAACCCTGTAATAATCGCACCCATAGACAAAGCGCCAAGTGCAATCTTGCCAAACAGGATATATACGATTATTGGACCCAGTACAGGTATTAATCCTGGCGCTATCATCTTCTTTAAGGATTCTTTTGTAACAATATCAACGCATGCAGCATAATCGGGTTTGGCTTTACCCTCTAAAATACCCTTGATCGTTTTAAACTGTCTTCTAACCTCTTCCACCATCATTCCACCAGCAACACCAACAGCCTCCATACTCATTGCGCCGAAGTAGAACGGCAGCAAACCACCCAGTAGCAATCCAACCAGTACAAGCGGATTGCTCAAATCAAATGAAGATGTGCCTGCACCTATTGAACGGGTGTATTCTGCAAACAGCACAAGGGCAGCCAAAGCAGCAGAACCTATAGCAAATCCCTTTGTAACAGCTTTTGTTGTGTTACCCACAGCATCGAGTGGATCTGTTACAGCTCTAACCGTTTCATCAAGTTCAGCCATCTCTGCAATTCCGCCAGCGTTGTCTGTTATTGGACCGTATGAGTCGATGGATATTACCATACCTGTTAGTGAAAGCATGGCAGCCGCTGCAATTGCAATACCGTAAAGGCCGGCTAATTTGTATGAGAAAAACATACCCAAAGCGATCACTATGGCTGGTAGAGCGGGAGCCTTAAGCATTACAGCCATACCCTGAATTATGTTTGTTGCATGACCTGTTACAGAAGCCTTTGCAATCGATTTTACAGGATTGTACTCATAAGAGGTGTAATATTCTGTTATAAACATCAAAAGTGCAGTAATAGCCATTCCGATTAAGGCAGATATGAATATGTTTGTGGGTGTCACTGTGCCCCAGGAGTAGGCTATGCCGCCTGCAAAGAACTTTTGAGCCGCAAAATATATAACCACAAGTGCAATAATCGCTGTTGCAAGCATTCCTTTGTAGAAAGCACCCATAATGTTGTTTGATTTTGGTAGTTTAACAAAAAAAGTTCCGATAATTGCACTAACAGAAGCTATAGCACCAATAAGCAGCGGGAACATTGCAGCTATACCAACTACACCGGGTTTATCAAACAGAGTATGACCTAAAACCATTGCCGCAACGGTTGTCACGGTAAATGTCTCAAAAACATCTGCAGCCATTCCAGCACAATCGCCAACATTATCACCAACATTGTCTGCTATAACTGCCGGGTTTCTGGGGTCATCCTCTGGAATTCCTGCCTCCACTTTACCCACAAGATCAGCGCCAACATCGGCTGCTTTTGTATAAATTCCACCGCCAAGCCTTGCAAAAACACTGATCAAACTTGTACCAAATGCAAGGCCTATCAATGCTTTAATTGTATGCTCAACAGGCTGCTTAAATAGATACACAGCAACATAGTAAAATCCTGCAATAGCCAAAAGGCCAAAACCTGTCACCAGAAAGCCTGTAACAGAGCCACCTTTAAAGGCCAGATTTAACGCCCTGGCAAGACCGTTTTTTGCCATCTGGGCTGTTTTAACATTAGTTCTTACAGCCACAAACATACCGATAAAACCGGCAAGACCGCTCAAAATCGCACCTGTAAGATAGCCTATAGCTGTGAGAAATCCAAAATGCTCACTTTTTGCACCCAAAGCCCACAGGATGGCAAAAATAATTACAGCAACGATTGCAATACTTTTGTATTCCCTTGCAAGAAAAGCCGCTGCACCCTCCTGAATTGCTTTAGCAATCTCCTTCATTCTGTCGTTGCCATCATCCTGAGAAAGCACATAGTAAGCGGTAAATAAGGCATATCCAATCGACAGAAAGGAAGCAAGAAATGTTAGATACAAAGCTGTGGTTGGATTGATCATGGGAAAACCTCCTACCCTTTAAGAATTTATAGCGTTTTTAATATCCTCAACCATGTCGTTAAATTCAACATCCCACACAGAGCATAACCATTTTGCTGCATCTATATCGTGTTCAGTTGTTTTTTCATCGTTTAAGAAGTTTGTATTCTCTAAAATGCCACCCAGAAGTAAAAGCATGGCCGTTTTTGATGGTTTTGTTCCAGAAATCCTGAATTCATCTGCTATTATAGATGCCGTTGCACCCCACGGTTCTATTCTATATCTTGTTTTAAATCCCGTTTGAATATCACCTAACCTGTGGTGGTCTATTATTTCAAGCACATTACACTCAAAAATTCCCTCAGGGGCATTTGCTGTACTTGAATGATCAACTAAAATAACATTGCGTTTATTAAATTTTATAATATCTGTTCTTGTAATAATGCCTTTTACTCTGTTTTGATTGTCAGTAACAGCTAATGCCCTGTTGCTTGACTTATAGACCTTTTCCTTTATATCATTTACAAGATCTGTTGGTTTTACTGTGATAGTGCTTTTCTCACATATACTCTCAACAGGCGTACTCCACTCAATCAAACCCACCGTTGCAAATGCATCATATTCAGATACAATAACAGATACGCAGTTTTCTTCTGCTTTCTTAATAAGCTCATCATCAGGCCTGTATCCGTGAGACAAAACAAGGCATCTAATACCTACATCTATCGCTGCTTTTTGGAGATCCTTCCTGTTTCCAACAACCATTACGGCATTTTCTGGCTCTATGCGCTCAATTACATTTAACAGCCCCTCCTCATCCATAACTCCCATAATCAGGGTAGCTATAAATGTTTCTTCCTCTTTTTGGCAGGGAACAATGGTTTCTCCATCCACAGCATTTTTGATAATTTTAACACTTGTCTTAATTTTTCTAAAAATATCAGGCATTACTGATGAGATAGATTTTCTTGCTATATCGATCATGCCAAAATAACCCACAAAACTTCCATTATTTTCAACTACAGGTACAACCATCAGGTCTTCTTTTAGCATCAATTTAAATATCTCTGTTACAGAATCGTCTTTATTAACTGTAACCACATTTGAGGAGGTCATTACATCTTCAACACGCAACCTCAAATCCTTCATATATTTAGGAAAAGGTATATTAAAATGACCTAAAAACTTTTGAGTAGGCTCATCCACTCCCCCACAAACAGCGGCAATATAGGTGTTTTCTTTATCTATGGTATTCTTTAATTCAGCTAAAGCAATTGTAGAAGCAACGCTGTCTAAATCGGGATTTATTCTTCCTACAACAAAAACATTCTTAATTCCTCTCATCTTTACCCTCCAAAAGTGAGCAACTTATACAACATTACACTGTTTTTTTCAAGCCCGACCTTTTCAATTAAAACACAAAATCTCAAAAATTACAATATTGTAGCTTGACAACAGAGTTCAATTATTTAATATTATGCTGCAAGCCAGCGTAGCTCAGGGGTAGAGCAGCTGATTCGTAATCAGCAGGTCGTAGGTTCGAATCCTATCGCTGGCTCCATTTTCTTACTTTTAACAGAAGGAGAGATAAAATGGCAAGGCTTGTTCTATTAAGGCATGGTAAATCGATGTGGAATAAGCTTAATCTATTTACAGGATGGGTTGATGTGCCGCTTGCTTTGGAGGGAATCAACGAGGCGCTTGAAGCTGGTGAAAAACTAAAAGATTTATGCTTTGATGTTGTGTATACCTCTGTTTTGATAAGAGCTATTGAAACAGCCATGATTGCACTATCAAAAAGTGAATGTCCAAAGATCCCCATTGTAAAACACGATACAGGCAAGATGAAAGAGTGGGCTAATATGCCAGATACGATTAATCAGCTTCCCGTTTATGAGGTTGAGGCGTTGAATGAAAGATACTACGGTCAGCTTCAGGGTTTAAATAAACAGGAAACTGCTGACAAATACGGTGCAGATGTAGTGCATAAATGGAGAAGAAGCTACGATATAAACCCACCAAAAGGAGAATCATTAAAGGATAACTATGAAAGAACGATACCATTTTTTAAAGATACAGTTATTTCCGACTTAAAGACGGGTAAAAATGTTTTGATTGTGGCACACGGCAACAGCTTAAGGGCGGTTGTAAAATTTATAGAAAATATCTCAGACAATGACATTCCAAAATTCGAAATACCGACAGGAAAACCGCTGATATATGAGTATGAAAATGGCCTGTTTCTAAAAAAAGGAATTGATGATGAATAGTGTTGAGCAGTTTAAAGAAAATGCAAAACTCAACGGCGTTGATATTTTATCAAAAAAAGAATTAGAAAAGTTTGGCTACAGCGATGAGAATTATTTTAAAAAAGACGATATTGCCGTTGTGAAGGCTTTAGCTGGTTGCGCAGACGATGGCAGCGTAATTGTTGATGCATCACAAAAAAAGTGGCTTGAAACTGTTGTAGATGTTAAAGATCTGTATGTTTTGATTAATAAAAACTCTATAAAACCTAATAAGTTTGAGGCGTATAAGCCGTTTCAAGATAGAAAATATCTAATTTTTCTGGCTGCAGAGAGCAAAACAGCGGATATTGAAAAGAATCTGGTTAGTGGCGTTCACGGGGCAGAAAAACTTTATTACATAATAATCGACGATGAGCGATAAAGCATTTGCATTTATCTATAACGGCAAACTCAAAGAAGTTCACAACTTCACAAATTTAACACTCACCGACCTGATAGGCATAGATACTCAAATTGAGCTAATAAGAAAAAATATAGAGGCCTTTATTGCAAAAAAGCCATACCTTGATATGCTTTTGTGGGGAGCAAGGGGGTGTGGCAAATCATCGGTAATCAAAGCCTTTGTCAACGAATATAAAGATAGAAACTTAAAAATCATTCAATTTAATGCAAATTACGGCTATATCTATGAGCTATACGAATTAATATTGCAAAGAGACGGAAGGTTTATCCTGTTTTTTGACGATATATCATTTGACCATCGCGATGAGAGTTTTAGAAACTTTAAATCCATTATAGAAGGGGGTATAGAGGAGAAACCTGAAAATATAATGATTGTTGCAACATCAAACAAAAGACATCTTATAAAAGATGAGGTTTTAACCACAGATTCGATATACTCAACAGATGAAGTTAATGAGCAGATGTCTTTATTTGGTAGATTTGGTTTGATTGTGAGGTTTGATCTGCCCGATAAAAACACATATCTAAAAATCGTAAAAAGTTACCTTATCAAATACGGCGTTGGACTTTATGATGAATGGGAAAAAGAAGCAGAAGGCTATGCAATTTCTAAGTCTGCCAGAAACGGCCGTATAGCCAAACAGTTTGCCATCTCAAAGCTACTTAATCTATAAAAAAATCTCCACAGCCTTTGTGTATCCGTAATAAAACAGCTCAAGGGAAAAAATAAAAAACAAAATAGAGGAAAATGTATTGATAAACAGTGTAAACTTCGGTGTAAGGAGGTTTTTTCTTGCAATTTCTGTAATCAAAATTGCTGTTGAAAATGCAAGAATGATACCGCAGAATAACGAAAACAGGCTTGCAATAAGAGAATGTTTATCAACAAACGGTGTAATAATAGCGCTGAAGAATATCAACGCTTTGGGATTTGATAGATTCATGTATAGCCCTCGCAGGTAATGGGTTTTTGCGTTTATGTTTTTTATATGGATTTCATCTTTTCTGTGCTTGAAAATCTCATAAGCTATATACATAAGATAAACCCCACCTACTATGGCTATACCACACTGAAAATAACTGCTTTTTCCAAGCCAGCTAAAACCAACAAACAGAATAGAAATAACTATGGCATTGCCGCTTAATACGCCGGCTAAAACCTTAAAACCCTCTTTAAAGGTATGATTAAGCGTTGTCTGGACAATTAAAAGAATATCAGGCCCCGGAGTTAAAGCTGCAACAAAACCTATCAAAAACAACTCAATACTCATAAACCGTCTCCCAATTATATTTAATTTTATTTAAATAATGGGCAACATCTATATTTGTATCAATTGTTGTAATACCGCAGATTTTATTATTATCGACAAACATTTGTGTAAAGCTGCCAATGCTGTAAGTTTTAGCCAATAATGATTCATCGGTGGTCTTGCCTGCTGAGAATATATTTATGCCAAAAACAGGCACCACATTTCGAGATATTTCTGGTTGATACTTGATATGTTTACCCATAATGTTTTTTGCTACTATTTCTGCCTGAGTAATTGCAACAGGCCATATAGCATGCAGAATGGGTTTTTGCTCAACCAAATCGTAAGATTCAACAACATCGCCTGCTGCAAAAATACCATCAGCGGTTGTCATTAAATAATCATCAACAACTATGCCTTCATTTGTTTTTATGACATCGTCAACTAACTCTGTATTGGGTTTTACACCCTTTGCAACAATAATTAAATCACTTTCTAAATCGGTGTTGTCTTTTAGCTTTATAAATAGCCTGTTATTTTTATCCTCAATAATCTCAACATCGTTTTCTTTAAAAATTTTCAAGCCCCCTATGTTGCAAAGAATATGTTTCTCAAGCCAATCTGATGCGGTTTTTGACAGAATTGAAGAAAGGAGCCTGTTTGAGCTTACCACTAAATTTACAACAACACCCTGTTTGATTAATGCATCTGCCATCTCAATACCAACAAGACCACCACCAACTATTGTAACACTCTTAAGCCTATTGAGTTTTATTAAATTTCTTATGACTTCAATATCTTTAAGCTTTCTTATTGTGATAATCTTTTCTTTGTCAAATTCACCGCTAAAATGCACTACTTTTGGCGTTGCACCTGTTGCAATCAACAGCTTTGAAAAATAAAACATTTTCTTTGTGGAGGTAAAAAAGACCCTCTGTTTTGAGTCGATAGCTAAAACTTTTGTATTCAAAACTATATCTTTATCTGGTATATCAAAGAATGCATCGCTTTTAATGTTTTCTTTTACCATATAGGGTAGGAGCATCTTGGAGTATGGTTTCTGTAACTCATCTGAAAAGATCTTTACCTCTGCTTTTCTATCTATTTTTTTTATTGTTTTGTAGGCAACATATGCTGCTATACTGCCGCCGATAATCGCTATCATGCAAATTCCTCAAGGTTCAGCTCTTTTAGTTTTTCTGATGTTGGTCTGCCATCTTCATCCCAGCCCCTCAGTTTGTAATACTCTTTAATCACTTCAGTTAGATCAGCCACCTCTCCTTTTGACGGTCCTGTTTTTATTGGCTCTTTATACATTCTTTCTGGTAGATTATCATCCTCTTTATTAAAACCTGCCTTTATATTAAAAAGCCTCTCAAGATTCCATATCCTCTCGCCTTTTTTCAAAAACTCTTTTTCATCGCATGAAATACCCGTTGCTGCTTCAAAAAGCTCTGCTATATGTTTTGGCTTCAATCCAAAGGTTGTAAATAAACAGATACCTGTTGAGTCCAGTGCAGCTGTCATATCCTGCAGTGTTTTTGTCAATTTTGCCTTGCCTTCATAGCTATTTTTATCCATTTTTCCAAAAACCTCAGCTCCGATTGTATAGCCCCTCACATGGCAGGCTCCTCTGTTGCTTGTGGCATATTCAAGCCCGATTCCTTTAATGGCTCGCGGATCATAAGCGGGAAACTCCTGTTTTTTAACACTCATAGAGAATTCTGAATGACCATAATGCTCAGCAAGTCTGTATGAACCTTCAGCAAGGAGTTTTCCGAAATCGCTACTTTGTTCACACATTAGTTTAATAGCCTCAACCATTGCATCAGGATCGCCAAACTTCAGCTCAAATCCTATATCCTCTTTGGGTATATAGCCAGCCTCAAATAGGTCCATTGCACAGGCCACAGTTGCACCTGCAGAAATGGTGTCAAGGCCATAATCATTACACAGATAATTTGCATAAACAATTGCATCCAGGTCATCCACACCGCAGTTTGCCCCTAAAGCCCAGATTGTTTCATATTCAGGTCCTACGCCTTTATTTGAGCTATATTTACCCTTTCTAATCTCTGTTACCCTGCCACAGGCAATTGAACAACTATCACAGGCTTCAGCCTTTATAAGGTTGTTTTTGGTTAGACTCTGACCGCTAATTTTGTCGGCTGTTTCAAAATAGGCATCATGTGCATTAAACGATGGAAAGCCACCAACGCTATTTATTGTTTTAACTAAAACTGCCGTTCCATACAACGCCCCACCCTTGGAGGCAAACGGGTCTTTGCTTAAAATATCCCGTGCATTGTAAACGGCTTTTGTGAACCTCTCTTTATTATAAACTGCTATACCGTTTGTTCCTCTAACAGCTATTGCCTTTAAATTTTTGCTTGCTAAAACAGCGCCAACACCACCCCTGCCTGCTGCTCTGTGACCATCGAATGTAATATTGGCAATAAGAGATAGTTTCTCTGCTGCCTTTCCTATCTCCAGCGTGCCTATTTCTAAATGCAAAAGCTCTTTGAGTTTTTTATCTGTTTCTTTAGTGTTTAAACCTACAAGCTCTTCTGCATCCCTGATTTCAACACTACCTTTATAAATCCATAAATAGACGGGTTTTTCAGCCCTACCCTCAATAATAATCGCATCAAATCCACTGCGTTTTAGATGAGGTCCAAAATGCCCACCTGCATTTGAGCATGCTATGGCTCCATTTAGAGCTCCCTTGGTAATCACCATAACCCTGCCTGAAGATGGTGCATATGTTGAGCCAAGGGGTCCTGTTGCTATAACAACCTTGTTTTGTTCGCTTAATGGATCAACTAAAGGGTCTACTTCTTCCATTAAGATTCTCGTGCCGTATCCCCTGCCACCGATGAAATCTTCAGCCCACTGCCTGTTTATATCTTCAACTGTTGTCTTCATTTCTGTCAAATTAACCCTCAATATCTTTCCAGCATAACCACCTTTCATATTTGACCCCCATTTTCTATAAAACTTTTATAGATGGTTGCTGTTTTAAGCTGTTTATCAAAAACCATATCTTCAATCTCTTTATACTCTATTGCACCCGCATGACAGACCTTTACACATTCTGGGTTGCCCCCGCAGTGGTCGCATTTAATAACCCTCTTGCCATCTGCTGTCATCTTAATTGAACCCCACGGGCATGCAAGCACGCACTGTTTGCAGCCAATGCATAGATCGTAATTTAGCTCAACTACACCGGTTTGAGAGTTTCTCTTCAGGGCTTTTGTTGGGCAAATCTTCTGGCAATATGCTTCATTGCACTGGGTACACACCTGTGGGATAAATGTAAAGCTATCTAAAAACTCTGAGATGTGGATATTTGAATTAAGAGGGTTGAACTCATTACTATGAACAAAAGAGCAAGCGTATTCACATGCCCTGCAACCCGTGCATTTGTCTATATCAACAACCAGAACCTTCATATTAACCCCCTTATGAGGTTTTTTAAAATTTTATTTATTTAGTCTAAAAAGGCAACTCTAATATGCAAGAAAACTACATGAGTCATAAACAATTACATCCACCATTTCACCTTTCTTTATAATACCAACCCTATCTGAGCCTATCATTGCAAAGCCGTTACAGGTTGATATCGATCTGATGATGTTTGAGCCCTGGATCTGGAAGGGTTCAGCAAAAAATTCACCATCTTTGTATTTGATTGTGACCCTGTTAAAATGCACGCGGTCGTTGCTTTTCTTAACATCCTTTGTAAGCTTTGCCCTGAAGGTTTTATGCATATATCTTTTAAAACCCATCATCTTTTTAAGTGCCGGCAAAAGATAGAAAAAACTACAAAATGTTGTAGATACAGGATTGCCAGGAAATGAAAATATAAAACTATTTTTCAGTGTTCCAAACGCAAAAGGTTTACCCGGCTTTTGTTGTACATACTTAAACAACCAGTTTATGCCGATCTGTTTTTCTACATTGGTTACGACATCAAAATCTCCAAAAGAGATGCCCGCTGTTGTAATAATAACATCATAGCGGGAGGCCTCATCCAGTAATTTAATAAGGTCGTCCTTTGAGTCTTTCGATATACCAAGATAGGCAGCATCAATATCAAGTTCCTGCTTTAAAAACGACTTTAAGAAAAAAGCGTTTGAGTCTATTATTGAATGTTTTTTGCAGCTTCCCAATTTATCCAGTTCATCGCCTGTTGATATAATACACACAGAAGGTTTTTTATAGACATTGACAAAAATATTGTTTGTCGAGACCAGTCTTGAGAGTTTGTAGGGTGTAAGAATCTCTCCTGTAAAATCTATCTCTTCATTCTCTTTTATATCCTCTCCCTTAAACCTTACATTGGCATTTTTCTTTTTTTCTTTTAAGATTTCAACGCTGTTTTCATCTAATTGTCTTGTTGCTTCAAACTCAACAACCGTATCAGCACCTTCAGGCAAAAAAGCACCGGTCATGATTCTGTAGCAGCTGCCCTTTTCTATTTTTTTGCCTGACACATCATCGCCAGCTTTAATCACACCCAAAATCTTTAATGTTACAGGTGGATTTTTAATATCCTCAAATCTAACCGCATAACCATCCATTGCAGCATCATCAAGCGGTGGCAGGTTTTTATTTGATATGAGTTTTTTGCAGCAGACCCTTCTGTTTGCCTCAAAAATCGAAACCTCTTCGCATCCAACAGGCTTAATCTGTTCTAAAATAATATTCAGTGCTTCTTTAGGCTTTATCATACTTTTCATAACAACCCCCTACTTTCTTGATAAAAATCTTACAGAAACAAATATTAACAGCGAAATGGTTATCAACAAAACTGCAGCACCCATTGCGTATTTTAAACCGTAGCTTGTAAATCTATCGTATATCAAAACAGGCGTTGTCATGGGGTAATAGGCAAGCACAACAACAGCTCCAAACTCGCCTATTCCCCTACCCCACATCATCAAAGCACCGTTTATAATATCTTTTTTTGCAAGAGGCAGAGTTATTTTTAAAAATGTCTCAAAAGGTGTGATGCCCAATGTTTCAGAAACATATTCAAGTCTTGGATCTATTTTTTTAAAACTCTCTTTGGCTGCGTTTATAAGATAAGGTGCAGAAACAAAGCTCATGGCAGCAAAAATACCCCACTGAGTATCAAGAAACTTTATGCTGAATGTATAAAAAAATTTTCCTAACAATCCCTTTGAACCAAATACAACAAGCAGTGCAATACCTGCAGCAATGTGGGGAATCATTGTGGGTAGATCAACAATTCCTTCAACAACAGGTTTTAAAAAAAAGTTATATCTTGCAAGCAGGTAGGCAAGCGGCACGCCGAATAATAGGATAAACACCGTTGAGAAAAAGGATATTTTTATCGTTAAGATAACAGAGTTAACCACCGTTTTATCCGATATTGCATCTTTTAGTGCTGAAAGGCCTGAAATTTTAAAGAGGTCTATTACAGGAAAAAGCAGAAAAATAACTACGATAACACCCAAAAGTGCAAATATCGATCTAAAATCTTTAACCATTTAGGTAAATGATATCCTCCTTCTTAAAACATATAAATAGCTTGGTTTTGGCATTTTCTTTGGCTTTAACAAACACATTATAACCATCTACATCGATTATAGAGTATCTTTTTGATATATCAATAGGGCTTTTTAATTTGCCTTTTAGACAGAGACATCCATCTTTTTGTTTGTCAAAAATGTTTATCTTTTCTGGTGATACGCTAAAAAAACCCCTTTTTTGTTGCTCTAAAAGGTTTATGGGTAAAATATTCCTATAACCCAGAAACCGTGCCGTTTCTAAGTTTTCTGGATTTTGCAAAACCTCATCAGGCCTACCTTTTCTTATAATCTCTCCGTTAAACATCACAGCTGCTTCATCTGCAATGGTTAAAGCCTCTTTAAAGTTGTGCGTAACATAGATCATCGTCAGACCAAACTCTTCTTTTAAATAATAAATAAAGTCTAAAAAATCCCGCCTGAACGGAAAATCAATGGCGCTTAAAGGCTCATCAAGTAAAAGTAATTTTGGTTTAGACATAATCGCCCTTGCAAGTACAATTTTTTGCTTTTCTCCGCCGGATAGTGCATTTACAGGCCTTTTAAGCATATGGTTTATTTTAAAAGTGTTAACAATTCTTTGAAATAGATCTCTGTCTGGTTTGTTTTTTTGGGAGTAAAGTATGTTTTGCTCCACATTCATATGTGGAAACAAAACATAATCCTGATATACGATTGAAATCTCTCTTTTGTGGCGTGGCAGATGTGTTATATCCTTCTCATCAAGGTAAATTTTGCCTTTATGCGGTGTTTTTATACCGGCTATAAGTTCAAGTGTCATTGTTTTGCCAGAGCCGCTTTTTCCTATCAAAGCAAGCGTCTTGCCTTTTTCTATAACAAACGATAGGTTCTTTAAAGAAAAGCTTGATATATTAAAACTGATATTGTCAACTTTCAAAAAACTCATTTAAGCCACACAGGTTTTTTGCCTATCACCACAGGTGGATTTATAATGCCCTGCCCGCACGATTTTAATATAGATTGACCCTTTTTTGAGAGCATAAATTTAACAAACAATATAGCACCGTCTGGATTTTGTGGTGAATTTTCATTGTGAGGTATTGTAAGCGAATAGATTATGGGTTTTGCACATTTTAAAATGTAGTTATTGGGTGAGTTAGCTGTAACCTTAAAGCAAGCCTGCGAATAGAATTTTGCATATTCAGGGTTTGATAGATTTATATGATCTGGTAGCTGAATATACTTTAAATGGTGCTGAATTGCCACAGATTTATACAGAAAGATATAGTCAACATCACCAGCTTCAAGCAAAGATAGCAAATCAGTCTCTTTTGGTCTTACAACGATTTTTCCTTTTTTTTCAAATCCCGGCTTGTAATAGTCGGGATATCCAAACAACTTTTTGTAGAAATCCTTGATGTGATAATATTTTTGGGCAAGTTTTGCAACAAACATCGCTCTATAGCCACAGGGGTCATCGTTTGGATTTGAATGCCCAACAACCACATCTTTTTTTAGTAAAATATAAGGCCAGTTTTTTTGATTAATTATACCCGCATATCGTGATTTTTTGGTATAAACAATAGCAAGGCTGTTTGTTGCAAACTCAATATTAAAATCGGCAAATCCTTTTTTCATAAGGATGTTGTTTATAACCGTATAATCAGCACTTGCCACGATGTCGCATGGCTTTTTTAGTTCAGCAACCTTTCTTGCTGCAACACGAGAGCCAGAAGGCTCATCTAAGATTCTGTATTGCGGATACTTCTTTTGGAAGGCTTTAGCCATTTTTCTAATGGGCACAGTAAGACTGCCTGCATGAAAGATAATAATATTTGATGCAGCAAAAGCTGTAGTGCAAAACAAAAACACAAAAGTAGCAACCGATAAGATAAATGATTTTAACACTGCCATAATACCTCCTTTTTTTGTAAATTTTAGTAGAATTACACTCAAAAATCCAATATTCTTTCTGCATGAAAAACAATGGCCTTGGATTTGTTCTTCCCCTTGTTGTGTTTTTGGGTGGCATTGGTGGAGGAATAGTTTTTCCAATCCTGCCTGTTCTGAGTTTGCAATTTGGTTTGTCGGCTTTTTTTATCGGTTTAATCATATCTGCAAATAAAATCACGCGTATATTTGTTAATCAGTTTGTTGGTCTTGTTATCGATTCTTTTGGAGGTAAAACACCACTTGTCTGTGGACTTCTTCTTGAGAGCCTGGGAAGCATCTTTTATGTTATCTCTTTGTATATCTGTCATGGCTGGTTGATGCTTGCTGGAAGGGTTATCTGGGGTGTGGGCTCTGCTTTTGTTTTTATCTCTGCAAACACAATAGCATTAAACAGATCCACACGCAAAAATAGGGGGCAGTTTACAGCCAAAGTTAGAATTGCTTTATCTTTAGGAGTGCCTGCTGGACTTGTCATTGGGGGAATTTTTTCAAGCCTGTTTTCAAATCTAACTGCCTTTTTGTTAAGCGTATCTGCATCATTTATCGGAGCTTTTATTGTTCTGGTATTCTTTAAAGAGGAGAAAATAGAGAAATTTAAAGCTTCGTTTAAACTAAAGGAATCGTTTGGATTTATCATTAAAAACCCCGATCTGGCTGTAATATCAACTGGCAATCTTTTGACATTCTTTTCTGTGCAGGGTGTTGTTATGGCAACGCTTGTTATATTTTTATCTTTCAAGCATATCTTCTTTTTTGTTAATGATGCAAGATTTTCAAGCGGTATTGCCATGTCCATAATGATGGTTTCAAGTGGTCTTGCGGGGGTTATAGCATCAAAAATCATAGATAAACTCGCCATTCGCTCTATTATCGGTTTTCCAGCCGTTGCAATCGTGATTTGCGGTTTTATACTACTTGGTATAGCAAATACAGCTTTAGATGTATTGATTGCATTGATTATGATAGGAGTCTCTGTTGGAATAAACAATATCACCTTATTGAGTATTTTAGGGGATTTTACAACTATCAACCAGAGGGGCAGAGCCGTTGGTTTATATCAACTTTTGGGTGATATAGGAGGAAGCCTTGGTCCTTTGTTTGGTATCGAAATTGGCATCCATTGCTCTTTTAAGGTAATGTATATTTTAACTGCTGTAATATTTGCCTTTAACCTGTTTGTGTTTGGATTTGCCTTTTTGAAAGAGAAAAAACATAAGAATGAAGGTAATGTTGAGTTTGACAACAGATAGCATTTTATTTTTTATCAAAACAAAAAATCGCTTGATTGTATAGAGATTTTTATTTTAATCGGAATTGAACTGCAGATGGCGGAGAGGGCGGGATTCGAACCCGCGGTGCAGGTTTTAGCCCACACACTCGCTTAGCAGGCGAGCGCCTTCAGCCAGCTCGGCCACCTCTCCATATAAAAAATGGCGGAGGAGGTAGGATTCGAACCCACGGAGCCCTTGCGAGCTCAGCGGTTTTCAAGACCGCCGCCTTAAGCCAGACTCGGCCACTCCTCCGTTTGCAGCTAATTAATAACACATTTTTTGCAGTTTTTCAAGAGGGCATTTTACATTTGTTTTGCGGTTAATTTTTTGTTATAAGTTTTCAAGATATGGCTGAGGAAAAAAGTTTTAAGTTAAAATTTGTTACAATAACTTTAATTGTTGAGATAGCTATACTACTATTTATCAGCTTAGGTTTTTATAGATATTTGAATACATTTAAGCATCTAATAACAGAAGAATACCAAAAAATTTATCTTCAAGAAGAAGAAGCAAGGGTAAGAAATGTAGTAATGCTATTTGTTAAAAGGTTAAAAAAAGATTATAGCTCTATGATTCCATCAACAATCAGTCAGCTAAAGATATATGCAAACGAGATAGATAGAATCTTTGTGCCATTAAAACATACCGCAACACCTAAACAACTCTTTAATTTAATTATTAATTTCGTTGGATATTCCAACGAGCATTGTGCCGTATTAAATAAAAATTTCAAAGTTATAAAAAGTTCCATAAAAGGCATTAAAGACGGCGATAATCTAAAAAGTGTTGAAAAATTTTTAAAGGTAAAGCCTGTTTTTAGTGGCGTTTTATCGATTCATGCTACGCCTTATATTTCCTACATCAAGTTTGACCCTAATTTCAATGTTTATATAATGGCAGCAAAACCCTTAGAAAAAATCGAGAATAAACTAAAAGAAAAATATAAGACAGAAATGAATAATTTTAGATATAGGGTGAATGGAACAGGGTATGTGTTTGTTATAAAAGTGATTTTCGATAAAGATAATAAACCGATATTTTACAAAGGAATAGTGCTTCCAAACAAGCCAGATTTTGTAGGTAAATATGTTGATATAAATAAGCGCAAAGATGCAAAAGGTAATCTATTTGCCAAAAAAATGGTTGAAATAGCTTTATCAAAGGGCAGAGGTTATGTAAACTACTACTACAAAATATTGGGTACAAATCAAATATCATTTAAAACCTCTTTTATCTATTATTTCAAGCCGTGGCACTGGATTATTGGTAGTGGTTTTCATCCCGGGATTTTTGAGTCAAAATTACAAAAAAGAGAAAAAAAGCTTTCAAAGATTTTGCTTATTAGTGTACTTAAGCTATCGGCAGAGTTATTTATATTTGAAATTTTAATCTTTATTATCGCTTATTTCTTTATTGATAAGCTTATGATCAGACTTAAAGAGTATAGAACCAAGCTTGTAAAAAAGGAAAAATTCCAGGCTCATTTGATAGATTCTATACCCAACCCTTTAATTGTTGTTGATGAAAATGGCAACATTATTACCAAAAACGAAGCCTTCAGTAAATTCTTCTGCAAAGAGGATACAAATAGTTTAACTGAATATCTAAAAAAGATATACGAAACGGACCAGCAAAACATATATGAAGAAAAAGAGATAAATGTATGTTCTCAACCAAAATATCTGGGTATTCACTGTTCAATGTTTAAAGACGAATATGAGGAAGGACTTATTGCAATAATCTTTGATTTAACTCACAAAAAGCACACCCAGGATAAACTTTTACAGCTGAGCATAAAAGATGGACTTACAAACCTTTTCAATAGAAGGCATTTTAATAAGATTTTTTACGATGAGGTGGACAAATCATTAGAGAATGAAAAACCATTTTCTTTAATTATTTTCGACATAGACCACTTTAAGAAGATAAACGACACCTACGGTCATGATATTGGCGATATAGTTTTAAAGGAGCTTTCACAGCTTATATCAGATAGTGTTAGGGCATCCGATATGGTGTTTAGGATTGGCGGTGAGGAGTTTGCCGTTTTGCTTTTAGGTACAGATGCAAAAACAGCATACACAATAGCAGAGAAACTTAGAAAAATAGTAGAAAATCACGATTTTGAAAAAGTGGGTAAAGTGACTATAAGCCTTGGCGTTGCCGGTATAAAGGAGAATGACTCACCTGATGAGCTATTTAAAAAGGCCGACAAAGCCCTATATGAAGCCAAAAACAGCGGCAGAAACAGAACTGTTTTGAGTGATTAAAGGTATTTAATTATCCTGTAGTCTGTTGTTCTCAATGCAGGTTTAAAACCTGCTTTTTTAATCAAAGAAGCTATTTCATCAATTCCTGCTTTTACCCTGAATCCTGCCTGTCTCATAACATTTTCCTCAATCAGCATGCTACCCATATCGTTTGCACCAAAATGAAGTGCTACCTCACCGGTATCCTTTCCCTGACTTGCCCAGCTTGCCTGAATATTGTCAAAATTATCCAGATATATGCGGCTAAAGGTAACAAGCCTCAAATAATCAATAGCGGTTACCTTTCTTTTTACCCTTTTGCCCAATTCGTTGTTTTCATGTTTAAAATCCCAGCAGATAAAGGCACTAAACCCTTTTGTTTTATCCTGCAGGCTCCTGATATGCTCAAGATGTTCAACTATATCCTCATCTGTTTCAATATGACCAAACATCATTGTTGCCGTTGTTTTTATACCGTGCCTGTGGGCTTTTTCCATAATCTCAAGCCACCTTTTTGTCGAAATTTTTTTCGGCGAAATAATTTTTCTTACCCTTTCTGATAAAATTTCAGCTCCACCGCCAGGCATTGTTGTCAGTCCAGCTTTTTTTAAATCCTCAAACACCTCATCAACGCTTTTTGATGAAATCTTGCACATTAGGTCTATTTCAGGCGGAGAAAAGGCATGCACATGCACAGAAAATTTTGAAAGCTCTCTTACCAGATCTATATAATAGCTGTAAGGAATTTCAGGATTCAGCCCTCCCTGAATGAGAGCAGTAGTAACACCTTTTTTGTTAGCCTCTTTTATTTTTTCAATCAGGTCATTAATCGATAAAGTATATGCATCTTTATCGGTTTTTTTTCTAAAAAAGGCACAAAAGCTACATCCAACATAGCAGATATTCGTATAGTTGATATTGGTATCAAGTATAAATGTAACAACCCTTTGAGGATGCTTTCTAAACCGTATAATGTTTGCAAGCCTGCCAAGCTCTAAAAAATCACCCTCTTTTAAAAGTGCAACACCCTCTTTTTTATTTATTCTTTCGCCGTTTTCTATTTTTTTATAAATCTTATCAATCATCGTAAACCTCTATCTCGTTGTAGAGAGCATCTCTTTCAACAGGTATAAAGCCAGCGTTTTTTATAAGATGGATAATATTGTCTCTTTCCATACCAAGAGGACTTTGAGCACCTGCTGCATGGGTTACCCTCTCTTTTATAATCGTTCCGTCAATATCATCAGCACCAAAATGTAGGCCGATCTGACCTATCTTTGGCGAAAGCATTACCCAGTAGGCTTTTATATGTGGAAAGTTATCAAGAATTAACCTTGATAAAGCCAAAACCTTAAGTTCTCTAACGGCATCAACCTTTTCAATCTTACCTTTAAGTGGCGTATTTGCAGGATGAAAGCTCAACGGTATAAAACACAAAAAACCGGGGTGTTCATCCTGAAGCCTTCTGAGTTTAAACAGATGGTCTATAATTTCATCGTCTGTCTCAATATGACCAAAAAGAAGCGTAGCGTTTGTCGGAATGTTGAGTTTATGGGCTGTTGCATGGACTGAAGCCCACTTTTCAAAAGGAATTTTATTGGGATAGAGTTTTTTTCTTACCCTTTCAGAGAAAACCTCTGCACCTCCTCCGGGCATCGAATCAAGCCCTGCATCTTTGAGTGTTTTTAACACTTCCTTATAGCTTAAACCGCTGATTTTTGAAAAATAATCAATCTCCACCGCCGTAAAGGCCTTGATGTTTATGGAAGGAAAGTTTTTTCTGATTGAGCTAATCATATCAACATAGTATGAAAACGGTTTTGTGGGATGCAAACCCCCAACAATGTGAACCTCTTTTACATCTTCAGGCAGCTGCTTTAATTCATCTATAATCTCCTCAACCTCCATAGTATATGCATCCTCTTCAAAACCGTTTCTATAAAAAGCACAGAATTTGCATTTTGAAACGCAGAGGTTTGTGTAGTTGATATGTTTATTAAATACAAAATATACCTTTTTGCCGCTTTTTTTTAACTTTAACCAACGCGATAGCCTGCCTATCTCAATTAAATCATCACTTGCCAAAATCTTCTTAGCATCATTTATATTGAGTCGCTCGTTGCTTTTTAATTTTTCCCATATTTCATTCATTTATCAGCTCTCCGATTATCTTCAATGTTTTTTCTTCTAAATCATCCAAGGCATCTTTACTTTGAGCCTCAAAACGCAAAACAAGGACAGGCTGTGTATTGCTTGCCCTGACAAGTCCCCATCCCTGCTTTGTGTGGAATCTAACACCGTCGATATCGATAATGTTTTCAATATCAAATAACTCTTCACTACTTAGAATTTTTTTAAATCTTTCTATTACGCTTTGCTTTTTATCTTCAGGGCAGTCTATGCGAATCTCTGGTGTATTGAAAACCTCCGGTAGATTTTTTTTCCAATCAAGAAGGTCTAATTTAAACTTTGTTGCTATCTCAACAAGTCTTAATGAAACATAAATAGCATCATCATATCCAAAGTACCTATGCGCAAAAAAGATATGTCCGCTCATCTCACCGGCAAGGTCTGCTTTTAGCTGTTTCATCTTGCTTTTTATGAGCGAATGCCCTGTTTTATACATCACTATTTTGCCCCCAAGCTGCTCGATCCTTTTGAAAATAACATCTGAGCATTTTACATCTGCAACAAATACTGCGTCTTTCTTTTCTTTTAAAATATATTCAGCAAACAGAAGTAAAAGCTGATCACCCCACAGAATCGATCCATCCCTCAATACAACCCCAATTCTATCGCCATCACCATCGTAACCTATGCCAAAATCAAGATTGTTGTTCTTGATGGCTTTTTTTAGATCTAAAAGATTTTCCTCCACTGTAGGATCTGGGTGATGATTGGGAAAATTCCCATCCGGCTGGATAAATAAACCTATAGGCTCAAAACCAAGATCTTTGAATACATCATAGCCCACAAAACCAGCAGAACCGTTGCCTCCATCTATGGCAAAACGCGGCTTATAGGCAAAATCTTTTAAATATCCAAACTGCTTAGCTAAATAATCCCTGTAGTACTTCAAAATATCAACTTTTTCTATATCTAATTCTGAATCATCGAGAGTTTGGGTTATGTTTTCCATAATATCGGCTATTTCAAGGATCTGAGCCCCAAATAGCGTATCCTTTCCTGCCGATAATTTAAATCCGTTGTACTGCTTGGGATTATGGGATGCTGTAATCATTATGCTTCCGTCAATATCAAGTTGAAATAGAGAAAAATAGCTTATAGGTGTGGGAATCAAACCAAGATCCAGAACCTCAATACCTTCACTGTTTAGGCCTATAGCAACAGCTTTAAATATTTCAGCTGAAGATAACCTTGCATCATAGCCAACACTTACCCTTTTTTTTAAAAACCCCTTTTGCTTTAGATAGATACCAAAGGCTTTTCCTAACTTAAAACTAAACCCCTCATCGATATTTTTCTGCCAGATGCCCCTTATGTCGTATTCTCTAAAAACCGACCTGTCCATTTCAATCTCCTTTTTTTGCTAAACTATACAAAAATAGTAATAGAATTTTCAAATATTAAAAAAGCGAAATTTTGCATTCTTTTAGTTGCCTTAGTTTTATAAACAATCAATGTTAAATCTTATTAAAAAATTTCTTTCATTTGTACCAATATATAGAAATAGTGTCAAAATTATCAAACTATTGATAAAAAAGTTTATTGACACTTTGGCTTGATTAAGATATATTGTGGTTGAAAATAGTCATATAGGAGGTTTAACAGATGCGTGAGAGACTTGAGGAACTCAAAAAACTTGAAGAGCAGGCTGAATTAGGCGGTGGACTGGAGCGTATTGAAAAACAGCATGCCCAGGGAAAACTAACCGCCAGAGAACGCATTAAATTGCTACTTGATGAGGGCAGCTTTGTTGAATTGGATAAGTTTGTTGTACACAGGTGTACTGATTTTGGAATGGAGAAGCAGAAAATCCTTGGCGATAGTGTTGTTACAGGATATGGAACGATCGATGGACGATTGGTATTTGTTTTCAGTCAGGACTTTACCGTTTTTGGTGGTTCGCTTTCTGGAGCCCATGCAAAAAAGATCTGCAAGATTATGGATCTGGCCGCAAAAAACGGTGCTCCTGTTATTGGCTTGAATGATTCCGGTGGTGCAAGGATTCAGGAAGGCGTAGAATCATTGGCAGGCTATGCCGATATCTTCTTAAGAAATGTTATGTTTTCAGGCGTAATTCCTCAAATTTCTGTAATCATGGGTCCAACTGCAGGTGGTGCGGTTTACTCTCCAGCAGTGACAGATTTTACAATAATGGTTAAAAATACAAGCTTCATGTTTATTACAGGACCTGATGTAATCGAAGCCGTTACAGGTGAGAAGATAACCAAAGAGGATTTGGGTGGCGCAGATGTTCACACAACAAAAACACAGGTAGCTCACTTTGCTGCAGAAAACGATGAAGACGCTTTAATGCTTGTTAGAGAGTTATTGCAGTTTATACCTCAAAACAACATGGAGGATCCGCCATTTAAACCAACAGATGATCCACCAAACAGAAGAGATGAATCTATTTATGACCTTGTGCCAGCAGATCCAAACAAACCCTACAATATGAAAGATTTGATTAAAAAGGTTGTGGATGATGGATATTTCTTTGAAGTACAGGAAAACTATGCAAAGAATATGGTGGTTGGCTTTGCAAGATTTGGTGGAAGAAGTGTAGGTATTATAGCCAACCAGCCACAATTCTTTGCAGGTGCACTTGATTACAAAGCAGCAATTAAAGCCGCAAGGTTTATCAGATTCTGCGATGCATTTAATATTCCTATTGTCACTTTTGAGGATCAACCAGGATACATGCCAGGCGTTGCACAGGAGCACAACGGCGTTATTATTCATGGTGCTAAGCTGCTTTATGCATACGCTGAAGCAACTGTTCCCAAAATTACATTAATCGTAAGAAAAGCATATGGTGGAGCATACGATGTTATGGCTTCAAAGCACTTTAGAGCAGATGTGAATTACGCATATCCGATTGCAGAGATTGCAGTTATGGGTCCTGATGGTGCGGTTAATATTCTATACAGAAGAGAACTCGCAAAAGCTGAAAATCCCGTAGAGAAAAAGGCCGAGCTTGTAAAGATGTATAGAGAAAAATTTGCCAATCCTTATGTTGCTGCAGGTCTTGGATATATAGATGAAATTATCGACCCTGCCGATACAAGGTTAAAGATAATTCAGGCTTTGGAGATGACAAAGAACAAGAGGGAATCCAATCCACCAAAGAAACATGGAAATATTCCTCTATAGGAAGGGAGGTCATAAATGGCACAGTATAAAGAATTTAAAAAGGTTTTAATAGCCAACAGAGGTGAGATAGCAATTAGAGTTGCCCGTGCCTGCAGAAAGATGGGTATCCAGACTGTAGCTGTATATTCTGATGCAGATAGAAATGCTTTGCATGTTAGATATGCGGATGAAGCTTATTATATAGGTCCTTCTCCTGCTGCAGAGTCTTATCTAAGAATAGATAAAATCGTTGAGGTGGGTGTTAAGGCAGGATGTGATGCAGTGCACCCGGGTTATGGATTTTTAGCTGAAAACTCTGAGTTTGTTAAAGCATGCGAGGAAGCTGGTATAACATTTATCGGTCCAAACACCGAGTCGATGTACATTCTTGGCGACAAGACAAGGGCAAGACAGAGAATGATTGAGGCCGGTGTTCCTGTAGTTCCTGGAACAAAAGACCCTGTTGAAAGCCTTGAGCATGCATTGAAAGTAGCAGAAGAAGTGGGCTATCCTATCATGTTTAAGGCCTCTGCCGGTGGTGGCGGCAAAGGTATGAGGCTTATAAGGTCACCTGAGGAATTCAAAGAGGTATATGACCTTGCAAAGGGCGAGGCTTTAAACGCATTTGGCGATGATAGAATGTATATTGAAAAAGCCATAGAAAAGCCCAGGCATGTTGAAATTCAGATAGCAAGGGATAAACACGGCAACGCCATTCATCTATTTGAGAGGGAGTGTTCCATTCAAAGAAGACACCAGAAGGTAATAGAAGAATCTCCATCAATGGCTATAAACGACGAAGTCAGACATAAAATGGGTGAGGCTGCAATAAAAGCAGTTGCTGCAGCAGATTACGACAGTGTTGGCACAGTTGAATTTCTGGTTGATAAGGATATGAACTTCTACTTCCTTGAGGTTAATACAAGACTTCAGGTTGAGCATCCTGTAACAGAGCTTGTAACTGGTATTGACATCGTTAAATTACAGATAGAGATAGCTGAAGGTAAGCCTATACCATTTAAACAGGAAGATATAAAACAAACAGGCCATGCTATTGAATGCAGAATCTATGCAGAAGATCCTGATAACAATTTTATGCCATCACCCGGAATGATTACAGGCTTAAGAATGCCAGGCGGTCCAGGTGTTAGAGTGGATAGTGGCGTTTATTCTCGTGGCGAAGTTCCCATGTTTTACGATCCTATGGTTGCAAAACTCCTTGTCTGGGATGTAGATAGGGAAAACGCCATAGCAAGAATGAAGCGCGCATTAAGCGAATTTGTTGTCAAAGGCATAAAAACAACAATCCCGTTCCATCAAAAGGTTTTAAGAAACGAAAACTTTATCAAAGGCAACATAAGTACAGATTTCATTGATAAAGAGGTACTGGCTGAGCCTCAAAAAAGAGAAGGCTCAACTGAAGTGGCGATCGCAGCTGCTGCGATTAAGGAATATCTCAGAGAAAAAGAACTGCAGCAGCAGTTTATTAGATTCAGTGAAACATGTGGATATGGAAGCCCATGGAAAGAGGCTGGCAGAAAGGCATCTGTGTTTGGTGTTAGCTTCGGTAATATCTATAAAATTTCTGTTGATTAGAAAGGGGTGGTGGTATGTATATAGCAACGCTTGATAATGTTGAATATAAAGTGGGAGTCAGAGAGCTGGGCAATGATAAATACGAGGTTGTAATAGATGACAAATCCTATATAGTTGATGCCCAGTTAACCGAACACACTGTTTACTCATTGATTGTCAACGGTAAATCCTACGAGGTTGATGTTGAATACAAAGATGGCACTTATAATGTTTACAATGAAGGCGATCTGTTTAAGATTGAAGTAATGGATGAGCTTAAAAAACGCATGCTTGAAAAAAGAGGTGGCGCTGGCGGTCTTGAAGGTGCCTACACAATCAAATCCGAAATGCCGGGTAGAATTATTGATGTTAAAGTTAGTGAGGGTGATGAGGTTAACGAGGGTGATGTTTTGATTATTCTTGAGGCAATGAAGATGCAGAATGAGATCAAATCACCCAAGGCTGGTAAGGTTACAGAGGTTTTCGTAAAGAAAGACGACACAATTGAAGCTGATGCAAAACTTGTAACGGTTGAGTAAAAAAATCAAGGGGGTTTTACCCCCCTTTTTTTATGGTTGATAAATGGCTACCGGTATGAATTTGCCGTCTTTAACTTTCCTTAAAACAACTGTTCTTATTGCTTCGCCGTCTTTTATTATTATCTTGCCTGTTATGCCATAAAAAGTTGTATTTCTTAACAGATTTGCCACTTTTTTGGGATTTTCACCCTCTTTTTCTAAACCGTAAATAAGCAGCATATATGCATCTGCAGCTAAAGCCTCAGGGGAATCTGGCAATCTTTTATACCGTCTCTTAAACTCCTCGATAAAATTCTTTGCAAGTTCGTTTTGTGGAATTAGCGGATCAAAATCATCTGTAAATATCAATCCTTCTGCGGATTTGCCGGCTATCTTTATCAGTGCATAGGAGCTTGCAGCAGAACCCGCAAACACAGGTGTATCTATACCAAAATCCCTTAGCTGTTTAAGAAACAAGGCAAGAGTATTATAGTATCCAGAAAAATATATAAACTCAGGGTTTAGCTGCTTTATTTTTGTAATTATAGCTGTAAAATCTGTTTGGGAAAACTCAACAGGAAATACCTTTGCAATTCTGCCGTTGAGATGCTTAAAATCATCTATAAATCTTTTGGCAAGATCAACGGAATAATCCTGACTGATATCCTCAATAACAACACCTTTTTTGTGGATACCGATAATATAATCAGCCATAACTTTAGCCTGCAAAACATTGTTGAAACAAACCCTTGTTGCAAAGTGTCTGCCTTTAACAAGACCCATTCCGTTTGCAGTGGGAATTACATCCACAACATGCTCTTTTTCAAGAATTGGTAGGGCAGCTAAAGCATTTGTGGTGGTAACAGGTCCAATGGTAAACTTTATACCCTGGCTGATAAGCTTTTCAACGGCGTTTATGGCAACTTCAGGTCTACTTGCAGCATCTTCAAGCCTTAGGATAACCTTTCTTTTGCCAACATAACTCTTCACAGCATGGGCTGTTTTTATTCCCTCCCATTCCAATTTTCCCCATGCAGCAACCGGTCCTGTTACTGAGAGATATACTCCGATCTTTAAATCCTTAGCAAAACAACTAACCGACAGAAAAGCAACAAACAGAAAAACCATTAATGCTTTTTTAAGCATAAGCACCTCCATTGTTAATCTGCTAAAAATTACAGATTAACCATAAATGATAGTTTGATATTTGTCAAGAGTTTAATAATATTCGAAAGCTTTAACTAATTCTAATGCAAATTGCGGATCCAGTTTACGGATCTTCTTATACTCTTCAACCGCTTTTTCGGTTTGGCCTGTATCTAAGTAAAAGGTTAAAAGATTGGCTCTAAAGAAAGCATTATTTGGTTGCAGTGAAACGCTTTTTAAAAGGTATTTTTCTGCCTTAAGATGCTCTTTTTTGTAGGTGTAGATCATGCCAAGGCCTGAGTAGACTTCGGCAATATCGGGATTTATCTCCATTAGTTTCAGATAAACATCAATCGCTAACTCATAATCACCTGCCAGAAGATAAGTATCAGCCAAAAAAAGGTATGCATCTTCAAAGTCTGGATTTATCGAAATAGCCTGTTTAAAGAAACCTATGGCAGTGTGTAAATCCTCTATCATGACATAGGCTCTACCTAAAGAAAACAACACCTCAGCAGATGGAGACTCAAGCCTTGGCAGGATTTCCTCAAGAACATCGATTTCCTCTTCAAATAAACCAAATTCATGATAAACAAATGCAAGATTTCTGTAATTGCTGAGCTCATAAGGGTTTAAATTAACCGCCATAATAGCGTATTCTTCGGCTTTTTTGAAGTTATCCATCTTTGTATAACAATAGCTGAGTTCTGCTGCAGCCTCATCGCTGTGAGGGTCTTCTTCAAGCACATTGAGCAGATAAACAACGGCCTTTGAATACTCACCTTTATCCACCAAATTCCTTGCCTTATCAAGCAATCTTAAGGTCTTTATACCCATTTAACCTTCCTTTTGTAAAAAATAAAATCCTACAGATAAAGCCAAAATTGCCACCGCAAACAGCATTACCTCAAATGATGTTTTTGGAGATATGAGTATAGCCTTTTTAAACAGACCCACTATAAGAACCATTATTATAACCTTCATAAGCTTATTTTTTAATTGATCAAGGCTTTTTATCTCCAGAATATTTGATGTATCGGAATATTTTGCAATATCTATCTTTGATACAAACAATTCATATACGCCAAATCCAAAAAGCAAAAGCACAATTGCTATTAAGTATAAATCAACAGCACCTATCAATAATCCTAAAAGTTCAGCATGTGTTTGTTCACGATGAAGTGCATATAAAGCAGCTTTTAGTATATCAAAACTACCTATAACAAACAGGATAAACGCACCAAAGATAGCAAAAACAACAGCAAGCAGTGTTAATAATCTACTTTTCCATAATATAGACTCAAATATACCCTCTATTTTGTTACCCTTCATGTCGAAATTATATTAAACTTTAAGCTCAAAAGCCAGCTGTTTTGTAGTAATTAAGCAAAAATTTGAAGTCTGCTTTAAAATAAAGTAATATGTAAAAGAGGTTGATATGGATTATATGGAAAAGTTACTCGAGTTTTCACAGATTATAAACTCCTCACTTGATATAGAGGTAGTAAGAAAAAAGATTATTGAGGCAATTGTTGAATTGTTAGAGGCAGAGGCTGGCAGTTTACTTCTATACGATAGAAAAACAGATGAGCTGTACTTTAATGTAGCTGTTGGCGATAAAGCAGAAAAGATAAAAAGTATCAGACTAAAAATGGGTGTTGGTATTGCTGGATGGGTAGCAAAGCATAGAAAACCACAATTAATAAACGATGTTCAAAACGATCCAAGGTTTTTCAAGAATGCTGATAAAAAGAGCGGTTTTACCACGCGCAATATGGTTTGTGTGCCAATTATCAGAAATCAGCAACTGCTTGGTGTTATGCAGGCAATTAATAAAAAAGATGGTGAATTTAAACAGAAGGATTTAGATGTATTAATAGCACTTTCCAATCAGGTTGCTGTATCAATTGAAAATGCAATGTTATACAAAGAGCTTAAAGATACATTCTATGAGGTTGTCTTTGCTCTTGCTGAAGCCATTGAAAAACGTGACCCATATACCGGAGGACATACAAAAAGGGTTATGGAATACAGTATCCTAATAGCAAATCAGATGGGACTGGATAAGGATTTTATAGAAAAGCTGAAACTTTCTGCTATACTGCATGATGTTGGAAAAATAGGTGTTCCAGATAGAGTTTTACTAAAACAGGATAAATTAGATGATGAGGAATATAAGATAATTAAAGGACATCCAAAAGTTGGAGCTGATATCTTAAGAAAGGTAAAAAAACTCAAAGAGATAATAGCAGGGGTTGAACTGCATCATGAGAGATTTGACGGCAAGGGATACCCTTACGGGCTTAAAGGAAAGGAAATTCCACTATCAGCACGCATAATTGCTGTAGCAGATACATACGATGCCATGACAACAACAAGGCCATACAGAAAAGGGCTATCCAAGGATGCTGCCATAGAGGAGATAGTAAAAAATAAAGGGAAACAGTTTGACCCAGAAATTGTTGATGCATTTGTTGAAGCTATGGAGAATGAGTAATGAACCTTAGAGTGTTAGGTTGCTGGGGTAGTTCAATGCCCAACAAATTCTTAACTTCGTTTCTGGTCAATAAAAACATATTAGTAGATGCTGGCTCTCCAACAAAAACACTTGAATTTGATGAGCAGTTAGAGGTCGAGCATATATTCATAACACACTCTCATTTAGACCATGTGCTGGGAGTGCTTTTTCTGGCTGATAATGTTGTTTTAAATAATATAAAAAAACAGTTTAAGGTTTACGGTTCAAAAGATACGCTTAATGCTATAAAAAAACATCTGCTGAATTTTGATATCTGGCCTGACTTTACCGCTATACCCAAAGATTTCCCCACTTTAAGATTTGAGGCTATTGACGAGGGAGAAACTATAAAAATTGACAATTTAAATATTACGCCTATTAAGCTTAATCACAGGGTTAGTTGTCTTGGCTATTTATTCGAGAATGACGAAGAAAATATCTTTTTCTGCACAGATACAGGCCCCACAGACCACACATGGAAATACCTAAAAGACAAAAAGATTAATAGATTAATTATAGAGGTTTCATTTCCTGATAGACTCACTCAGCTTGCCATCCAAACAGCCCATCTAACCCCTACCCTGCTCTTTGATGAGATTAAAAAAATGAATACGCTGCCTGATCAGATTTTGATAACACATATAAAGCCGCATTATAAAGATGAAATATTTAAGGAATTGGAATCTTTAAAGCAAAAGCTGCCATCAAACATTAAAATAACCACCCTTTGCAAATAAATACTTAAAGATGAAAAATAAAAAACAGCTCCTTGTAGGTGTAACTGCAGTATTTATAGTAATCCTTATCTATTTTATCCATCCACGATTCTTAACAATTACAGGCAACAAGATTTATGACACATTTTTTAAGATAAGAGGCAAACAGAGAATCTCAAACACTGTTGTTATAGCAGCTATAGATGAAAAATCGATTAAAAGGTTTGGCAGATGGCCCTGGAGTAGAACTGTTTTTGTTAAACTTGTAAAACAACTAAAAGGACTTAAAGCAAAAGAGATTGTATTCGATGTAATCTTTAGCGAAAAAGAAAAAAACGATTCAAAACTTGCAGAAGCATTCAAAAAGGCAGGCAATGTTATATTACCGATTGTATTTCTGCATGGAAAAAAATCTAAAAATACTATTCCCAAGAAAATTTTACAAAACAATACACTGTCTGTTGACAATCCTGATTATTTTTACAAACATCCGCCACCCGGAAGCAATAGTTTACTTTTACCGGTAAAACAGCTATTGGAAAGCTGTGCCCATATAGGCTTTATTAATATTTTTCCAGATATCGATGGTGTTGTTAGAAAAGAACAACTATATATGTTGTATGATGGATACCTAATCCCCTCTCTAACCCTTCAAGCAGCAGCATTATACAGAGGAATACCGGATCAATTCATAGTAGTAGAACCTAAAAAAGGCATCTATCTTTCTGATCAAGTTATCCCTACAGACAATAATGGAAGAATGATGATAAACTACTTTGGCGCCAATAGAACCTTCAGTTATATTTCTATAGCAGACATTATAGACAAAAAAGTCAATAAATCTCAAATCAAAGACAAAATAGTGCTTGTTGGTGCAACTGCGGTTGGTTTATACGATTTAAGGGTAACTCCAACTTCCACAGCTTTACCTGGAATAGAAAAACACGCCAACACGATAGAAACAATCCTCGAAGGAAAGTTTATAAAGATTCTTTCGCCACCATACTATGTTCTTCTATTATTCTTATCTGGCATAATAATAGTTTTGATATTTTCACCACTTAAGGCAACATCCTCAACTGTGATTCTAATCTTTTCCTCTATTTTAATCTTTATAGCAAGCTATTTTTATTTTAGAAAAGGTTTGTTTATCAATCCTCTTTATCCTTTTTTAGAGCTTTCTGGAGTGTTTGTTTCCATGACAATTTATAACTTTGCCATGGAGGAGAAGCAATCAAGATTTATTAAAAAACTATTTGCAAGTTATGTAAACAAGGAAATTGTTGAGATGCTTATAAAAAATCCAGAGATTGCCGCTTTGGAAGGCAAAAAAAGAGAAGTCACCATCCTGTTTTCAGATATAAAAGGCTTTACAACCCTATCAGAGCAACTCTCACCAGAGGAAGTTGTTAGTCTTTTGAATGAGTATTTTAAGGAGATGGTGGATGTTGTTTTTGAGTTTCATGGAACATTAGATAAATTCATAGGCGATGCGATAATGGTTTTCTGGAATGCTCCTGTCGAACAGAGTAATCATGCTTTATTGTCTATTCAATGCGCACTTAATATGCAAAAAAGACTTAAACAACTACAGGAAAAATTAAAGCAAAACAATAAACCCATTATAGAAATAGGCATAGGAATCAACAGCGGTGAGGCGGTTGCAGGTAACATAGGGGGAACTGACAAAAAAATGGAATACACCGTCATAGGCGATAGCGTAAATCTTGCATCAAGACTTGAAGGTCTAACAAGAAAATTCGACTGCTCCATTATTGTCAGCGAGTATGTTGTGAAACATTTAACCTCCACAACTGACAACTTGAAAGGCTTCTGTCTTGAAGGTCTTGCTGTTGTAAAGGTAAAAGGCAAAACCAAGCCCGTAAAAATCTACTGCGTAAAAGAAAATAAGGAATTCTATATAAAAGAACCACCTGAAGATATTGTTGCCTTCAAAGACAAATAGCTAAAATAAGACACTAAGACCACTATAAAAGATATTCTGCTTGTATTTGTAAATATCAAAATTGGAATTTTGATAGTAATGAGTAAAAGAACAAGTTAATCTTATATAATCGTTAAGCTTTACAGTTGCCCTAAGCCAAAAGGTTGAGTTTTTATCTTTTCTTTTGGATGGCGTAGAGGGAAAGCCAGCATAACCTGCACCTGAGTAGCTGTTGTTGTGTAGAAAGCCTCTATAAGAATAATTTGCGCCAGCTGAGGCTGTAAACCTACTTGAGAAGTTATAGCCCACACCCCCTCCAAGGGCAATTTCATTATAATCCCAATTCCTACCTTTAGCGTTATTGTAACTAAAATTCGCATTACCGAAGAAAAATAATCTATTTACCGCCCTATACAGATTTATAAAAGGCTTTATTATTTTTGCATCCCTGTTTTCTGCTTCAACTGAAGCATTTTTAAAAAAGTTAACCTTTTCCAATTTAACTCCTGCTGTTATTGCAAGTTTCTTGTATGGATAATAAATAGCATAAGGTTTCATACCAAACCCTTCAAGATAGCTATCCCCACCAAGCCATGATTTTTCATAGAACAATTCTGTAGCTAATTTATATCTTTTTTTATTTAAACCTATATCTTCAGCGATTTTTATATATGTAGAGTTGTAATCTTTTAGGTCTGCATACGAAATCCTGTAAATAAACACACTACTTTTCAACTCTATACTATCCATCATCAACTTATATGAAGCAAACACTTTGCCAACAAAAGCTGAATCACCTTTTTTGGAAATGTTATCTATGTCAGAATCTCCTATTTTATTGGATGGTTTAGCAACAACATTGGAATTATATTGATAACCAGCTGATAGAAAAACCGTATAGGGTTTTTCCTGTTTCTTTATAGCCCTTAAATATACCTTAGCTTTTTTGGCATAAACGGTGTTACTGTTAACTTTTATAACTTCCTTAAAATATTCCTTTGACTTTTCTTTGTTTGAAAGCTTTAGTTCAATTAAAGCTGAATAAAAAAGTGATTTTTGCTCCAAAGTACCCTTATATGTTGCAGATTTGAGAAAAAAATTCAAAGCTGTCTTGAAATTTTTTTTGTATAAAGATAGTAAACCACTATAGAAAAAATACTCCTCTTTATTTTCTATATAATTCAGAAAAGTCTCTGCATCCTTAAACTTACCTATACCAATATAGATTTTTACAATATGTGAATATGCATCACTTATTTTTGAAGAAGCTTTTTTAAAGTATTTGATAGCCAGTTCATCCTGACCCATTTTTTCTAAAGATATTCCTATATAATAAGCTAATTTAGGTGTTGGGTGTATAGTGTAATCTTTAAAGAAATAGTAATAAGCTTTATCATAATAACCAAGCTTTAAGGCATCCAAACCTTTATTAAATAAACTGGAAGCATAAACATTTATGGAAACAAATACTACCAATATAACAATAACTATACTTTTAAATATTTTCACTGTTCACTCCTTTTTTAACCTTACGGACCAGTAGTTAAACTACCTCCTGAATAACCTCCGCCTTCTTGAATGGTGCTTCCTGAATAACCTCCGCTACTTGTTTGACGGGGATGATTTTTTTGAGTAATGGGAGGGGAAACTGCATATTCTGGAGGATTCTGATGATTATTTGAACCAACCTCATCATTGCCAAATGTTTCTGTTTCGTAATCGCCTAAACTCTCCGTATTTTTTCCAATACTTGAATCGCTACCCTGATCTGAGCCGTAATTACCAATTTTTCCACCAAATTTTTTAGGCTCAGATGGTGTTTTTCTGGGTCTGATAAATACCATATTTCCTGCTGCTACAAAAACCCTAAATTGCGGATAGGCTAAATTATAAACCTCAACAAGTCCTTTATATACCTTCACAACCGTAAAATCCTTATGTTGAACAGAAAATTTAGTGCCCCTAACACCTGCAACTGCTATAGGTGTTTCTATTTTAAAATAATTTTTTGATTGTTTTATCTTTCTAACAACTTTAGGAACAACCGTTGCCGTAACTTTTCCTTTTGTTAATTTAATCAACGCCTTCTCTTTTGAAAGATATTCATTCAATATAACACGGCTATTGGACGAGATGGTAATCTTGTTTCCATCAAAAAATTTAATTACAGCAGTTGAATTAACGCCTGTTGAAACTATATCACTTTGAGAAACTGTATCACCAACTTTTGCCTTAATAAACGGAGGTTTTCCATTTTTCAACATAAATACATAATTTTTAACTTCTATAAACCTACCAACATCGGCTGCATTAGCAAAGGATACAAAAAATCCCATTATAAATATAACTATTAAATAGAATCGCCTCATTTTTATCCCCCCTTCATTTAACTTATCAATATATTATTAAACAAAATTTTAAGCTGTGTCAAATATTTTGTTCATTTAAGCGTTCTTTGATAATCATTGCTATCTTTTTGCTTATACCCTTTATTGAGGCAATTTCATCGACAGAGGCATTTTTTAGATTTTCTAAAGATCCAAAATGCTCAAACAAAAGCCTTTTTCTTTTTGGACCAATAAATTCTATTCTATCAAGGGCGCTTGCAAGCACATAATCCTTTCTTTTCTTTCTGTGGTATTCAACGGCAAATCGATGAGCTTCATCCCTGAGCTTCTGAAAAAAACCCAGAATATCTTCGTCAATCTTTTCAATTTTGCCATCCAATGTGTAAATAGAATCAACAGCATTAAAGCCTCTTTTTGTTCTATTGTCTGTTTTTTCCTTTGCAATACCTATAACTGGCGTATTCAAAAAAGCCTCTTTTGCTGCCTTAATCTGAATAATGCCTCCATCAACAACAATTAAATCAGGCAGTTTCATTGAGCTTTTAAGGATCAATTTTCTATGCCTCTGCATCAACTCTTTCATTGCTTCAGACTCAAAAGAAGATTGTAACTTGTATCGTCTGTATGATGATTTATCAAAACCATCAGGTTTATATCTTATAACTCCTCCCACAACATTCTCAAAAGAAATATGTGAAATATCGGCAACATCGATAATTAAAGGTAGTTCTTCTAAATTAAATTTATCCTGTATCTTTTTTAACAGTTTTAGATTATTTTCAAGCCTTTTTGAGTATAACTGGAGATTTATCTTTGCATTTTGCTCTGCAAGCTTTAAAAGCTTTGCCTTGTCCCCTTTTTTTGGTTGTATAATTTTAACAGTTTTAATTTCACCCAAAGCTTTTTCCACGATCTCTTCTGATTCAAGCCCATTTAAAACAATTTTATCTGGTATTACCTGCTGATTATGCAGATAGTATTGCATAAGAAAATCTCCAACAAAATCGCTATCCACATGCTGATAATTAAAGAAAAAACTTCTTGCACCAACTATATTTTTAAATCTTACACTCATCACATATACAGCTGTAGCAATATCGTTTTCTGCAAAACCTATAACATCTAAAAAATCTTCATTTATCTCACTAACATTTTGATCGCCTTGAAGTATCTCAATAGCCTTAAGCATATCCCTTATCTTGATGGCTTTTTCAAAATTCAAACTATCTATGCACTGCTTTAGTTCCTTTTTAAGCCTCATCTTTATCTTTGATGGATTTGTAAGTATTTCCTTTATCTGTTCTATTAGCTTTAAATAATCCTCTCTTGAAATTTTTTTAGCACAGGGAGCTGTGCATCTGTTCATCTGGTAGTAGATGCAGGGATATTCAGAGCCCTGACACTGCTTGTCGTTTTTCTGGGCTATTTTAAAAGTGGACTTCAAAAGTTTTATCAGTGTTCTTAACTTTTCAACCGGTGTTATAGGGCCAAAGTAAAAATCACCTTTATGCTTTATTCTTCTTGCAATACTCAACCTCGGATATTTTTCAGAATAACTTATCCTTAAATAGGGATAACTTTTATCATCCCTTAAAACGATATTGTACGGTGGTCTGTGCTGTTTGATTAGATTTGACTCAAGCAAAAAAGCTTCAAGCTCATTGTTTAAAGTTATAAATTCAACACAGCAGGCTTCTCTCAATAAAGAAAGCTTTAAAATATCCTTATCTTTCCTGTTTAAATAGCTTCTCAATCGCCTACGCAGTGATTTTGCTTTGCCTACATATAAAATCTCATCTTCTTCTGAATAGATTATATAAACGCCCGCTTTATCTGGAATCTCACCAATTAAAGAAGGGTTTTTAAACAGCTCAATCCTGTTCATTTATAATAAATGCATAGCCAGACAGCAGGATTGGATGTATATTCAACGCTGTGTTTGTCATGAGGCTCGATAATCATATAATCTCCGCTTTTTAGCTTTACCATACCCTTCGATTCGAGGTATAGCTTTGCCTCACCGTATAGCAGAATTACAAATTCATATTCATCGTTGTCGTAGTAGAACCCTTTTTTTGAAAAACTGTTGTATGAAACGATTCTTTCTATTTTAACATTTTCACTTTTTGTAATTGTTTCTATGATCTCTTCACCTTTTTGACCAATTTCAATTCCCTCAAATACATTCATCTTCATACCCCCATAAATTTTTAAAAACTTCAAGCGAGGCTGATTTCATTTTCTCAATCTCTAAATTTACAATATCATTAATAATCAACTTCTCTCCTGTTGTTCTACCAATTTTTTTAATTTCTACACCATGGTTTTTAGCAAGCTGCAATACTCTCTCATCATCATTGGATTCAACAACTATAACGCCACTGGTTTCGCTAAATAGATAAAAATCAGCCCTTCCTTTAATCGGCAAGTCAAATATTCCCCCCATGTTGCCTGCCATAGACATCTCAGCAAGGCAGTTTAATATACCTCCTTCTGAAACATCATGAGCAGCAAGCAAAATTCCCTCACCAACCGCCTCAAGCATAAAACCCATCAATCGTTTATGTAAATCAAAATCTATTCTTGGCAGCTTACCAGCTGTTTTTTTTGTAGTGTACTTCAAATACGCAGAGCCTCCAAGCTCACCTTCAATAATATCTCCAAGCATAAACACACTACTGCCTTCTTTTTTAAAACCAATAGTTGGGGCATTGAATGGTTTTTCTGCTATTCCTACCATACCGATTGATGGTGTTGGATAAATATTTTTACCGTTTGTTTCGTTATAGAAGCTGACATTGCCACTGACAACAGGCACATCCAAAGTTCTGCATGCAACAGCCAATCCATCCAAAGCCTTTTCAAACTGCCACATAATTTCAGGATTTTCTGGGTTTCCAAAATTTAAACAATCTGTGAGTGCTATAGGTTTTGCACCAACACAAATAAGGTTTCTAAAAGCCTCCAAAAAACTCAACTGAGTTCCTTTGTATGGGTCAATATAAACATATCGCGGATTTACATCAACAGTTGCAGCCACACCCTTTGATGTTTCCTTTATACGGATCAGTGCAGCATCTGATCCTGGTTTTATAACCGTATTTGTTTGAACGGTAGAATCGTAGTTTTCATAAATCGGTTTTTTATTGGAAAACTCAGCTGTTTTAAGCATTTGCATAAAAAGTTCATTAAGATTAGATGGTTGTTTTATTATCTCAAAATCAAAATTGGCGACATTATTTAGGTATGCAGGTTTCTTTGTAGGTCTTTTGTAAACAGGAGCCTTCGATGTCATCAATTCAACATCGATATCAGCTACCACTTCATTATTAAAAAACAATCTTATCTTTTTTCTATCAGTTACAACTCCTATTATTTCAGCATCAAGTGAATATTTCTTAAAAATCTCTTTAACTTTATCCTCTTTTCCTTTCTTTGCAACAATCAGCATACGCTCCTGAGATTCAGATAGCATAATCTCAGAGGGCGTCATCTTTTCTCTCAAAGGCACTCTATCCAGGTATAAATCAATACCAACACCACCTCTGTCAGCCATCTCAAATGAGCTTGAAGTCAACCCTGCAGCACCCATATCCTGAATACCTTCAATCGCATCCTCTTCCATTAATTCAAGACATGCCTCAAGCAAAAGCTTTTCGGTAAACGGGTCTCCCACCTGAACAGCTGGCCTTTCTTCTTCAAAGTTTTCATCAAACGATGCAGAGGCCATTGTGGCACCACCTATACCGTCCCTGCCTGTTTTTGAACCCACATAGAAAACAGGGTTTCCTATGCCTTTTGCCACACCAAGAAAAATTTTATCCTTCCTACCAACACCCAGACAGAAAGCGTTAACAAGGTTGTTTGTGTTATAACACTCATCAAAAAATGTCATTCCGCCTATTGTTGGCACGCCCACGCAATTGCCGTAATCTCCAACACCTCTCACAACTCCATCAATCAAAAAAGGTGTTCTCTCATAACTCAAATCGCCAAAAAACAAACCATCTAAGTTCATAACAGGTCTTGCACCCATTGTAAAAATATCTCTTAAAATGCCTCCAACACCTGTTGCTGCACCCTGATACGGCTCTATAAAACTGGGATGGTTGTGTGATTCCATCTTAAAAACCGCTACAAACCCGTCACCTATATCAACAACGCCTGCATTTTCACCAGGTCCAATTACAACATACCTGCCCTTTGTCGGCAGCTTCTTTAAAAAATGCTTTGATGATTTATAGCTACAATGTTCACTCCACATAGCAGAGGCTATATCTAACTCAATATCGGTGGGATCTCTCAATAAATGTTTTTTTAAAATTTCATACTCTTCCTTTGTTAAACCAATTTTCTCCAGCTTATCAGATACAGACATCATACCCCCCAACTTTTATTTACATGATAAACATTCTTTTTTGCATCAATCAATGTAGCCATCACATTTCAATATAAAATATTCTTAAAAGTTTCTCAATCTACTTTTCTGGCTCGATAATTAATATCACAATTATTTTCTAATCAATAGAAAACCATACTTCAATTTGATAATATTGAAATATAAGGAGGGTAACCATGAGTCTTGAGAATTACAGAAAAATAGACATTTTTAAAGGATTAACAAATCAATATATAACAAATATTGCGCATTATTTGCATTACAAAGTAATAGAAAAAAACAACATAATTTTCTTAGAAGGAGATAAAATTAAATTTTTACCCATTTTATTAAGCGGAAAAGTAGAGATTTCAAAATTTAGTAGTGAAGGAAAGAAATTAACAATATGGTATATACGTCCCTATCAAGCTTTTTGTTTGGCTGCTTTAACAATAGGTGAGGCAATTTCGACAGCAAAAACAATTCAACCATCTCAAATAGCCTACTTTAATTTAAAGGATCTGAAGTTTCTATTTAAAAAATACCCCATAATTCAGGAAAATATCTTTGAAATTTTATCTAAAAGATTTGTATATAAATCAAAGTTATTGCATAGTATAGTTTTAAACAATCCAGAACAAAGAATCTTGGAAATATTGAACAATCCAGACAATCTATGTAAAGCAGAAGATGGATTTATCGTCAACCTCAATCAAAATGAAATAGCATCTTTAAGCGGATTATGTAGAGAAACAGTGTGCAGAATCATAGCCAAACTAAAAAAAGAAGGATTAATAAAAACAAAAAACAAAAAGATACTTCTTACTGACTTAAACAGAATAAAATCTTTTTTAGTATAATCATTGTGATTCAAATCACAGCTTTCTAAATTCATTTCAACTATCATAATCATAGCAAATTTATTTAGGAGGTGAAGTATGAAAAGAGCGGCTTTAAAAGGTGTTTTGCTGGCGATTGCAACAACAGTAACTTTTTCGGCTACCTCAATTGCAGGTACTCCGGTTTCAACAAAGAAAATCAAGATTGCAAGGCAACACATTGAACAGGTAACACCGCAAAAAGCCTATGAAATGAAAGGTGTTGTATTTGTTGATGTGAGAAGTTATGTGGAATATAAAAAAGGACATATTCCTCATGCTATTTGGGCACCCAGAGGCTTACTGGATTTTAAAGCATTAAAATGGTTTCCAGATAAGAGTAAAACCTATATTGTCTACTGCAAAACAGGTGGAAGAGGCTCAATATCAACATACGATATGGTTCAGTTGGGTTATAAGGCATACAACTTAAAAGGTGGTTTCCTTGCTTGGAAAAAAGCTGGACTACCTATAGAAAAAGGTGAACCTAAGGGTTTAGGTAAGGCAGCAGAATAAAAAAAGAGCCTTCGAAAGAAGGCTCTTTTTTTATATTAAAGTAATATATTATGAAAGCAAAGATGTTTTCTCTACTGGCAGATTTATATAGCTATCCAGATGATTCTTTTATTGATAGCTTTAGGGAAATTTCAACTTTATGTCCATCTCTAAAAAAGCTCTACAGCACTCTATCAAATCTCAGCTTGGATGAAATAGTATCTCACTATATTGCAACTTTTGATGTCAACAGAAACGGAGTAAAGTGTGTCCCGTATGAATCCTACTGGTACGATAGAAGGCTAATGTCAAACAGAGTAGTTGATGTTGTAGACTTCTACAGTAAGTGCGGATATACAGTAAATCAGGACGAAATCAAACTACCCCCCGATCATATATCTATCGAGCTTGCGTTTATCTCTTTACTTTTGGAGGCCAATCAATTAAAAGAGGCTAAACTATTTTGTAAAATTCATCTATCTTGGGTAGAAAAGTTTATGACATGCCTTAAAAATGAAAGCGTTCTGTATTATGAATTGGCTCAATGTATAATCAAACAAACATCTGAGTTTTTGAAGGAGGATACATGACAAAGGGAGAAATAATAAAGAAAGATTTCAAAATTACCGGTTGGATGGTGTTTTATCTACTGCTATTTGCAGTGGGTTTTATAGGAATGGCTCTTGTGTTCTTTAAGGGCCAGGAAGCCTCTTATGGTGTAAGCAGAGAAATATCATGGGGCTTATTGATAATAGGATACTCCTTTTTCGTTGGTATAACTACAGGACTTTCTCTATTGGCAGCTTTTGGTCATCTTTTTGGTTTTGAAAATTTCCATGTTTTAAGTAGAAAAATGATGTGGACTGCACTAAGCGCCCTTTTGGCTGGCTTTTTTATAATCTTTTGGGACCTTGGGGGACCATTCAGACTTCAGATACTTAGGTTTGTAACCAACATAGTTCCATTTCATTGGAAATCACCTATATGGTGGATGTCGGTTTTGTATGCAATGGAGTTACCAATATTGATAGTAGAAGTATTTCTTTTACTTGCAAACAAAGAAAAATTAACATTTATAGCAAGTATATTAGGATTCATAGTGGGAATTTCTGCATATAGTAATATGGGTTTCGTATTTTCTGCGAATATAGCAAGGCCGTTCTGGTACGGTCCTTTTATACCGATGTTTTTTATCCTATCCGCAGTTGCACTTGGTGCTGCATTTGCGATTATATTGTTGCTTGTAAATAGAAAAGAATTAAGTGACGAAACATTCGCAATTACACTCAAAACATTTTCCAAAACCTTATTAATAGTTTTACTCATGATAATCTTTGCAAAAATCTGGAGAAGTGTAACTTTGATCTACGGCAAAGAGCCAATGACTTATGAGGCAGCAAAACAGCTATTTGCAGGAAAATTAAGTTTTAATTTTTACTTCTTTGAAATTCTTTTAGGTATAATTACACCTTTTGCTTTGCTTCTGTGGGGAAGATTTAAATCTACATATTTATCATTGATATCTTCAATATGCGTTATTATTGGTATTTTCTTCTTTAGATATGATACAGTAGTAGCTGGTCAACTAATACCGGTAAATTCTATATACTTTCCGCACAAAGAAGTTCTCTCATACATGCCCTCTATTGCAGAGATCACTTTATTTATTTCTGCAGTAGGTGTAATGGGTTTGGTTTACACTATAGGTAGCCGCATTCTTCATTTGGAGGAGGAAAATCATGGCTAAAAATATTTCAAGAAGGGCTTTTATTAAGACAGCTGTAGTCGGGGGCTCGGCTATAATTGGTCTTAGTGCTTTAAACAGCAACAGCATCGCATCATCCAAAACCAAGAGCTATGAAGAAAAAATCGTAACCTACGATAGAGGAAAGAAAAGCTTTAATTTTTGCGAAATGTGTTTTTGGAATTGTGGTGTTATAGCATATACCAGAAACGGTATAGTGCATAAATTAGAAGGCAACCCACATAACCCCAACAACCGTGGTTATCTATGCGCTAAAGGCAACGCAGGCATCTATACCCTCTATGACCCAAATAGACTAAAATACCCTATGATGAGAGTGGGTAAAAGAGGCGAAGGAAAGTTCAAAAAAGTCAGCTGGAAAGAAGCATTTGATTATATAGCCGATAAACTAAAATTTATTCAACGAAAATACTCATCAAAAAGCATAGCAAGTTTTTTACATGGTACAGGCGAAGAACCTTTTATCATTCTTTCTAAAGCTTTAGGCACACCTAATATAATAATACCCGCATACTCACAGTGCATGGGTTCAAGAGAAGTAGGATGGGTATTAACATACGGCACAGGTGTATCCGGGCATTCCACATTCGATTTTAAAAACTCAAAATATATAATATCGTTTGGAAGAAATATTTTAGGGGCACTACAGGTAAGAGAGGCAGAAGATTTAATAGAGGGCATCTCACGAGGTGGCAAACTTGTATATGTTGACCCAAGATTTTCAGAAACAGCCGCCAAAGCTTACAAGTGGTTACAAATAAATCCTGGTACAGACCTTGCTTTAATACTATCTTTAATTCATGTTTTAATTAGAGATCAACTTGTAAATATGGATTTTGTTGACAAATACTGTATAGGCTTTGGACAGCTATCTAATTTTGTAAAACAGTATACACCTGAGTGGGCTGAAGCAGAAACTGGCATAAGCGCAAAACTGATAGAAAAAATAGCCTGGGAATACGCTGAAAATGCTCCAAATGTTTTGGCTGTACCTCCAAGAAGATTTTCAAGATACGGCAACGATACACAAACATCAAGAGCTATTGCAATCTTGAATGCCTTAGCTGGTAACTGGGGTGTACCAGGTGGTATATGGGTGAGAGATAAATTTGCATACATTGAAGAGCAGTATAATTCCAACGATTGCGAAATAATCAAGGTACCCTTTAGGCCACCGAAAGAAGATGAGCCACCTTTGGTAAACGAAGAAAGAGCCGATGGAGCAGGCAGTGAATATCCGCTGGCACCAAAATCTCTGGGCAGAGAAAACGGCATTATTGAAGCAACAAGAACAGCCAAACCATATCCAATTAAAGCATGGATTATATATGGAACAAACCCGATTTCATCTTCCGCAATAGGCGTTAACAGATTAACAGAAGAAGTATTAAATAAGCTTGAACTAATAGTCGATATAGACATAATTCCTAACGACACAAGCATGTATGCTGATATAATTCTTCCAGAATCTACCTATCTTGAGAGATACGACCTACCCCACATTCAGAAAGACGCATATCCATTTATAGCAATAAGAGAACCAGCTGTTAAACCATTATTTGACACAAAGGTTTCATGGGATATAGCCAAAGGAATTGCTGATAGATTGGGGTTGGGGAAATATTTTAAAGAAACAGTTAAAGAAAGAACTGAAAAAATTCTATCCAAGCTTCCATCCAAACTAAAAAAAGAGTTAGAAGAAAAAGGCGTTATAGTTTTTGAGGGAACCGATCCATATCCGCAGGCAAGCGGCAAAAAACTAACTTTCAAAACGCCAAGCGGTAAAATTGAGCTTTACTCAACAAAACTTGAGAAACTATACAAAGAAAAGGGTGATGCATATTATCCATTACCAAAATACATACCCCCCGTTAGCATCGAAGATAAATCTCTTTTCAGGTTGTTGTTTGGTAGAGTTCCAGTCCATACCCATGCAAGAACTCAAAACAATAAACTGCTTGCTGAATTGTATGGTAAAAATGAAGTATGGATAAACAAAAAGGATGCGGAAAGATTAGGTTTGACTGAAAAAAGTAAAGTAGTTTTATCAAATCCAAAAACCGGCGTTAAAAGTCCTGTAGTCGGAGTAAAAATAACCAACAGAATAAAAGAGGGTTGTCTATTTATTGCTCACGGTTTTGGTCATATATCAAAATTCTTAGATGTCGCTTACAAAAAAGGAATATCTGATGCACAGCTGTGTAGTGATGGTGTGGACCCCATCAGTGGTGCCGCTGCTTTTAATAATTCATTTGTAAAAATTACCAAAGTCAGGAGTTGAGCCTATGAGTGAAAAAAATCAAAAAAGACAACACAGATATGCAATGGTTATTGTGCAGGATAGATGTTTGGGGTGCATGGCATGTTATGCAGCTTGCAAGGAAGAATGGAATGTACCCATAAACAAAGAGATGTTTAGAACAGAGGTTTTAGAGGTTGAATATGATGAAAACGAAACCCCAAAGGTTGTATTTCTGCCAATCTTATGCAACCATTGCGATAATGCTCCCTGTGTAGATGTTTGTCCAACAGGTGCAAGTTTTAAAAGAGAGGAAGATGGAATTGTTCTTGTGGATCCATCAAAATGCATAGGATGTAAAGCCTGCATGGAGGCATGTCCCTACAATGCAAGATATTACAATGAAGATATAGGTTCTGTTGATAAATGCACATTCTGCCTACCAAGAATAAGTAACGGATTAGAACCAGCTTGCGTTGCAACTTGTGTGGGAGAGGCAAGAAACTTTGGAGACCTAAACGACGAAAACTCAAAAGTCTACAAACTATTGAAAGATGCAAAAAAAGTATGGAGATTTCAAGAGGAAAAAGGTACACAGCCAAACGTATATTATGTTAGTATAAACTATTAAGATGAGGAGGTTGAAATGAAAGTAAAATATCTATTTGCAGTGGTATTGATATTGGTCATTGGTTTGGCATTGATTAGCAATAGAACAAAGGCTTCTCAGTCTGAATACTACAAAATGAATGAGGCTTTATGTAATAAATATGTAAACCTATCTGAGGAAAAGTTTAATAATGATAAACTTTATGAAGCTTACACTTTTGCAAAAAAAGCTGTACAATCTAATCCGTGGTGCAAGAAGGCATGGGATAACTACAACCGCATTATTATTCAGATAACTAAAGGCCAAATCGATCTAATACCAGAACCCAAGGAAGAAAATATCCAGCTCAATCAAGAAGCACCTTCTGCAGGCGGTGGCGAAGAAGAAATTGAGGGATGCTAAGATAGATAGACGTAAGTTTCTGGAATCTGCTGCAGGCTGGCTATCAATCGCAGGAATAGCCAGTCTGTCTCTTCCTTTTTCAAAACTGCTTAAAAGCACTTCACACTCTTTTAATATCCAAGTTAAACTATCGACATTAAAAGAAGGGGTTAATTTTTTAAAGAAACCACCGCTTTTTATTATTAAAAATAAAAATCATATTGAAATTTACGATGCACACTGTACTCACATGGGATGTATATTGCAATTCAATGAAAATGATAAAATATTTGAGTGTCCCTGTCACGGCAGTAGGTTTACAGTTGCAGGCAAGGTTATCCATGGTCCTGCAACAAAACCCTTAAAAAAATTAAAATATTACATAAAAAATGATAACATCATTGTGGGATGAAAATTGACTACTTTATCTCTTACCTAACTATTGGATTAATATCCATCTCTTTCTTTAGTGGTTTTGCCTTACTCTTTTTTTACAACCCGATAACACCTCTTAAAAGTGTAGAAAATTTAACGCTGTTTTCTTTAGGAGGTTCTTTTTTTAGAAAACTGCATTACTTTTCATCAGAAGCATCTTTAATTCTTGTAATTACTCACATCGTTATTGAGAGTATCAAAAAAAATCCAAAGAAAAGCATAAATAAAAATCAATATATTGTAGCATCGTTTGCCCTTTTTATATTGATACTCCTTATGTTTACAGGTTTTGTTATAAAGGCAGACCTATCGGGTCAATCTGCAATGCTTGTTGCAGAAAACATTATAAAAAAAAGCTACTTAATAAATTTTCTTTTACCACTTTTCAAAGATCCACAAAATACAGTTTTTCGATTCTATATAATGCATATATCTATTTTGCCGGTTTTGTTTACATTTTTAGTATTAAAACACGCAAAAGCTGTTAGCCTAAAAAAAGAATTCTGCTCAATAGCTCTTGCTGCTTCACTAATTCTAACAGTTATTTTAAAACAACCAGAAGATATTATAAAAATAGAGCAGACAAAAGAGCTACTTAAAGGTCCATGGTTTTTTTATGGAGCAGAAAATATGCTTATGTTTAACTTTCCTGTTGATTTAGTGGTTGTTATAATATTATTCCCCTTTATTATCCTATCTTTATATCCTTTTTTGCAGAATAACAAAAAAATATTGAATTACACTCTACTTGCATGGGTACTCTTTTATGGTGCGATCAGTTTGGTTTAAGATAATTGTTATCGTATCTTCGATTTTCACCATCATATATACGGTCTATTATTTTAAAAAAGCAAAGCATATACCCCAATCCACACCAAATGAGGGTTGCGTTATTTGTCATAATGAAAGTGGTGGTGTAGGAAAATCCCATCCATTTAGCGTCTTTGGTTGTTATAGTTGTCATGATGGAAATCCTTACACGCTCGACAAAAACAAAGCTCATATTGGTATTATAAAAAATCCAGCAAGACTGGAGTATGCCAAAGAAAAATGCTCAAAATGCCATAACGATATTATAAAACGTATAAACAACTCTATTATGGCAACAAATAAGGGTATTATTGGTGTATTATCAGAAAAACTCGAAAATAAACAACTTTATCTTTCAATAGAAGAAATAAAAAATAACGATAACACAACCATAACCAAAGACTTATCCGTGAACTACTTTAGAAAAATGTGTGCAGCATGCCATATAAACCAAAAGCAGAATATCTTTAAAAATAAAACCAAAATTAGAGGTGGAGGCTGCATAGATTGCCATGGAGTTAAAGGCAAAAACCACACTCAATTTACCACAACAATACCATCTTCAAAATGTATAAAATGCCACAACCGATCCAACAGAATAGGTTTATCGTATTATGGGAAATTTCAATCAGCTGGGTATGGTACACCATACATACACGGCGAATTCTCACATAAGATACTCAATGAGAACAGATTCTATTTACAGCTGCATGCCGATATACACTACACAAAATACAAACTGGATTGCATAGATTGCCATACAGAATGGGGTTTAATGGGAGATGGACATGCATACAAAAGATACGAAAATCAGGTTATAATACAGTGCATAGATTGCCATAACCCTATTTTTGGAATCCCAAATAAGGATGCACAGCTTCTGGCATCTGAAAATGGCAGGGTTAAAATAAAAAAAGGCTGGCTAATAGCTTATACACACAAAAATTTTTATCCCATATACAACCTTCAAAAAAATCCTAAAAATAACGATATTATCTTTTTCAGAAAGCGTGACGGTAAGCCATACAAAATAACATTTAATAGAACAGCCCCCTATCATTCTCTTACAATCCACAAAAGACTTTCATGTCAAGCGTGCCATTCTGAGTGGTTACCCTCCTGCTTTGGGTGTCATGTGGCAAACTTTACAAATGTAAAACAATTTGACTGGCTGTTGCATAAACCCACAAAAGGTGCATTCAGAGAATTCTCATCATTCAATAGGTTTATGCCATTTGCTTTGGGTATTGATGAAAAAAAACAGGTAGCGCCCTTTGCTCCAGGATGCCAAACCTTCTTAACACAATACAATCAAGGTGTTAAACCATCTAAAAGAATTAAAAAACTGGTCTTTGCAAGCTGGGATCCACACACAACACAACTAAAAGCTCACTCATGTGAAAACTGCCATCTTAATCCTCAAACTCTCGGTCTTGGTGGTGGCTATCTTCACTTTACGCAAAAAGGCATAAAATTTGTACCTATATATAACTCAAAAAAATCTGGATTAAACATTCCGTTTTCCATTGATAGTTTTGTTGATATAAATGGCAATAGGCTACAGGATGTTTCTATCAAAGGGCAAAGACCTTTTAACAAGGAGGAATTAATGAGAATTTTAAAGGCTGGAAGCTGTATCGAATGTCATAACTCATATTACGATAAAATTTACATAAACTTTAAAAATTCTCTAATTAAATTTAACAAAAGAGAGACTCCATGCTCAAAATAGTAAAAACTGTTTTAATTTTATTCACACTTCTATTTATATATCCAACAACAAACCTCAACGCAAAAGACATAAGTTCATGCAATAAATGCCATACAGTAGAAAAAATAGATAATATTCACAAACTAACATGTATAGAATGTCATGTTTTAGAAGAAAATAGGAATAACATCTATTCACATAAACAGATAATTAAAAACCCTTCTGAACTAAAATATGCAAAAAAATTATGTATTAAATGCCATAAAAAAGATATAGAGAGATTGACAAACTCTATGCATTATACACTCTCATCTGTAATAAATATAACAAGGTTTGCTTGGGATAAACAAAAAAACCTTTTACCCACTTTTGCTGCAATAGAAACCTCCAGCCTGAAACAAATACCAGATCCAGCAACAATAAAACAACCTTCAGATTTGGTAGATATACTACTAAGGAGAAAATGTGCAAGATGCCATATTAATTCATCAGAGTTTCAAACTACGGGAACCTATAGATTATCAGGATGTGCTGCTTGTCATGCTGAGTATTCAAAAAATGGTCACTACTTAGGAAGTGATAGAGTGTTATACGGAAAAAAGGTATATTCTAAAACACACCGTCTCTTTAAACATCCAAAAATGAGCAGCTGTCTAAGTTGCCACAACAACGAATTTGTTGGAACAGATTATATTGGGCTGTTTCCGCAAGATTATCATAAAGATTTTAGATCCCCGATTATGCCAAACGGTTATTTTAAACCAAGAATTTATGGCATAGGGCAACACGCACTACAGTCTGATATCCATTTTAGATCAGGTATGACATGCGTAGATTGCCATAAAAAAGAAGGAGTGATGGGGGATTTTAAGCAACATACATTTGAAAACGAAGCCGTAAAAGTAAGTTGCGAAAGCTGCCATGGTGGCTACAAATCAAACCCAAAACTCTTAACAAAAGAAGGTCTATTTATAACTACAAAAGGAAAAAAATTAAAACCAAAACTTTTTGATAAAAATCTATATGCCCATAAATATCATCAGAGAGTAAAATGTTCAGCGTGTCATTCTTTATGGCAATCAGAACACTTTGGTATGAATTTATATTTTGATAAATCAAAACTACATTATGATATGTTTAAAAAACTCATAACGCAGGAAGATCCCTATGTAGAAATGTTTCTAAAAAGAGCATTAAAGAACCCATCGACGCCCCCAAAATCATACGACTATTTAGATAAAACCCTCAAAAAAGGTATTTGGTATCAAGGTTGGATAGCAAGAAGATGGATGCCCTTTATACTTATCGTTGATAACAACGGAAAATACTCAGTAGCCAGAGAAATATTTAACTATAAATTAACCTATGTAAATGAAAATGGAACTGTTGTGTTTGATAATAAAAGTACTGCTTCGATTGTAATGGGTTATTCTCCCCATACAATAGGTATTTACGGTAAAAGTTGTGAGGCATGCCACAACAATAAACTTCAATTAAATCCAGATTTTTATAAAGGAACCGTTGTAGAAGAATTCTTTAAAGGGATGGTTATAAATGGCAGAAAACTTACAAAAAAAGAGCTTGAAAAACTAACATCACCACTCTATAAAAAGGAAAGATCTAAGATTTTAATAAAAAACCTTTTTCAATAATAAAGTTGTGTATTCTTCAAGATATAGATTTCTAATAACTTTAAATCCGTGTTCTGTAAAAAATTTTTTAACTGCAAAATTATCCTCAACTATTACACCAGAAAGCAATAGATAGCCGTTGGGTTTTGAAAGTCTCACTATATCCTGACCCATTGAAAGAATAATATCGCCAAAGATATTGGCAGCTATGATATCAAATGACCTTTTTATTGAGCTTAACCTGTTGCTCACAAAACAGTGTAAATTATTCACATTATTCAGTCTGCCATTTTCTATGCATTCTTCAACAGCAAACCTGTGTATATCAAAACCTACAGCCTCCAAAGCCCCCAATTTTAATGCAGCAATGGATAAAATACCGCTGCCGATACCAACATCCAAAAAACTCTTGCCTTTTAAGTCTATTTCTTCCATTATTGCCATACAGCTTTTTGTTGTTTCATGAACCCCTGTGCCAAATGAATAGCCATCTGTAAGGGTAATTTTTATCCTGTCTGTGTCGTAGTTAGATGGAGCAACACAAAAATTTCTACCTATTTCTATTATCTTTTTTTCATCTTTTAATCTCCAGCTCACGCATTCCTCCCTTGAAAAATTTTACTAAAGCAATAGAATGGTTGAGATTATTTTAAGGTTTAAAAAGAAAAATGCAACAATGAAAACAGAAATAATTAACGATAAGATTATCACTGATGATGTTGAGTTAAAAAATAGAAGAATAGAGTTTAATCATTGTCGTTTTAATAGTCCAATTTCTTTAATAAACTCAGCTGTTACATTTAACAACTGCTTTTTTAAAAACTGTAAAACCACTGCAATCACGGCTGAAAACTCAGAAATTTATATAAACAACTGCATCTTCGATAACAATTTTAGTGATGAATTAATACTGCCTCAACTGCTTTTTCAAAACACAAAAACTTCAATTAAAAACTCAAGCATAAAAAATGGTTTAAACTTTTGTGGTATAGAGGCTGAAAGCTCAGAAATAGAAATAATAGAAACTTTGATTGAAAACAATTCCGGTTATGCCATACTGTGTGAATCTGTTGATTTTTTTATAAGAGACTCTTTTATTGTTAACAACGCTTCTGATAGTGAATTATTCAATAATATTTCTCTAACAGCATCAGAAGGCATAATACAAAATTCAACAATAAAAAACACTCACTCTTTTACCATTAATATGCAACTTGGCTCAAAAGTTGAAATTATCAACTGCACGATAAAAAACAATAAAAGAGGTATTTTTATAGACGGTGGATGCAGCTGCAAATTGGAAAACACCACTTTAACAGATAACATCGATGAGCATGATTTTGCACAGATTACCATCAATAATGCTAATGTTTTAATCAATAACTGCAGGATTGAAAATGGTTTTACAGGTATATACGCTTCAAAAACCGCCACAGTAGAGATAAAAAACTCGACAGTATCAAATAATTCAAAAGCCATACAGTCTTTTGAAAATTCCACATTCACAATAGAGGGGTGTAATTTCTTAAAAAATTCATTGTTTTTTGATAGTTCAAAATTAAGAATTTATAGTTCAAGTGTTGAAGGAAACATAAATATAACAGATTGCAATTATGTAAAACTCACAAATATAAGAATAAATGGCAAGATAAATAGTATAAATTCCGCTATCATGAGCGAAAATATAGAAAGGGTTTACTATGAAAACAGTTAGCTGCATATTAGCCGGTGGAAAAAGCAGTCGCTTTGGCAATGATAAGCGTTTTGCAACCCTCAACGGTAAAAAATTGATAGATTATGCACTTCAGGTAGCTTTTGAAATTTCCAATGATGTTTATATAAGTACAAGGCATAACGAAACATTTGAAGGCTACAAAATTATAAAAGATCAAAAGCCGTTTTTAGGTCCAGCATGTGGAATAGCCAATGTAATAAAAGAGGTTAGCGCTGATATTTATGTTTTTCTTGCTGCCGATATGCCGTTTGTCAAAAAAGAGCATATTTCAAGATTAATTGATGCAATCGATAAAAAACCTATAGCTGTATGTTACAAACAAAACAATAAACTTAAAACCCTGCCGATAGTAATATGTGATCCTGATAAAGAAATCTTAAAAATGGATTGCTCAAACAGAAGGATACTGGATTTGATAGAAAACATAGGCGTTAAAACAATTAAAACCGATAATGAAATGATTTTCTTTAATATCAACAACTACAGCGATTTAAAGGAAGCTGAAAAGATTCTTTTATACTCAAAAAAAATATAAAAGAAAACAGGTAAAACCACAAAAATAGACACATAGAATCCGTATTTAAACTGCTTTAGGACAACAAACAACAAAGACAAAACAAAAACAGATGATAAAATTTTGAGATTAACAATATCCTTAAAACCAAATCTACCAAATCTTTGATTTGCTTTAAAAAAAAGAAAGCCTGCATTTACAACTGCAGCAATAGTAGTTGATAAAGCAAGGCCTTTAAAACCAAGCAAAAAGCCTAAAGCAACAGAGGAAACTATAGCAACTACGGAAGAAAAAACAGAGGCTTTTAGAGGGGTTTTGGCATCCTTTATGGCATAGAAGCTGTTTGAAAGTATCTTGGATATACCAAAAAAAACAAAACCTGCAATAAAAATCTGAAGGGCTATGGATGTATTTATAGCATCAGAGTAAGAAAATCTGCCGTGCATAAAGATCAACTTTACAATATCAAATGAAAAAATAATCGTATAAATTGAAATAATAATACCGATTATAATTACAAATTCTAAAATCCGTTTTGTGACAACAAATAGCTTTTCTATCGATAGTCGTGATAAATCCGGAAGCGAAGCCTGTGCAACTGCAAGCAGAAATACGGCATAGGGAAACTGAAACAGCCTGTTTGCATAAAATATAAAAGAAAAACTACCAGCAGCCAAAAAGCTTGCCACAACAGTATCAACCATAGATGATATTTGATAGGCCGAGTTGCCAACAATTGACAAACCAAGCAGTTTGAAGATCTCTTTTAAAGGTTCATTGATAATGGGGCGTTTAAAGGGAATTTTAAGCGTTAAAAAATCAAAAAACGACAAGGAAAGCTGCAAAACCCCGCCAATCAGAACTCCAATAATAAGGGCATAAACAGGGTTTTTAAAAAAATTATACAGAAAAACAACGCTTGCAATTATGCTTAGATTGAGCAAAACAGGACAGAATGCTGGAATAGCAAACTTTTTGAAACTGTTTAGAATACCCATCAAAAGAACCGTTAAGCCGATAAAGAATAGATAAGGAAAAATCAGTCTAAAAAGATTCTCTATCATGTGAATGTGAGGATTTTGAAGGTAACCTGCTGCAAATAAAGCTATAAACAGTTTAGGAAACAGCTCGCCAATAATAACCACAAATAAAAGAATAACAGAAAAGTAAAACAGAAGGCTGTTAATGGTCTGATTTTTTTGCGTTTTATCAAGCTTACTTAAAACCGGCACAACAGAGGAGTTTAAAGCCCCTTCGCCTATAAATCTCCTGAATGAATTGGGAATCCTGAAAAGAATAAAGAAAATATCTGTATAGAAATTTGCACCAAAGTATGATGCTATAAAAAGATCCCTTATATACCCAAAAATCCTGCTTATAAAGGTAAAAAAAGCTATAATCTGAGCATTTTTAAACATCAGCTTTTCTGATAAGAACTACAAACTCGCCTTTAATCGAGCTTTTGTTTGCAATTATCTCTTCTACCTCATCAACAAAACCACTTATAAACTCTTCATGGATTTTGGTAATCTCCCTTGCCACAACAACATAACGCCTGCCTAAAGCTGACTTAATTGCATTTAGCGTTTTAAGGATTCTATGAGGCGACTCATAAAGCACAATCGTGGCATCACCATCATAACTTTTGAGCATCTTTTCTTTTTTAAGCTTACCCTTTGGTAGAAAACCCAGAAAAACAAACTTATCGGTAGGCAGGCCACTTACGCTAACAGCTGCAATCGCTGCATTTGCCCCAGGAACTGGAACCACATCGATATTTTCCTGCCTGCATCTATGAACGATTTTGTATCCTGGATCTGAAATTGTTGGAGTACCTGCATCGCTAATTAATGCAATATTAAGACCACTTTTTAAATCCTCAACAGCTTTTTCTATAATTTTTTCAACATTATAATCATCGTTATATTTGACTGTTTTTGTTTTAATTGCATAAGTCTCAAGCAGCCTTTTTGAATGGTGAGGTGATTCTGCAAGGATATAATCTACGCTTTTTAGCGTTTCAACAGCCCTGAAGGTGATATCTTTTAGATTGCCTATGGGTGTTGCAACAACAAACAGCTTGCCGCTCATAGGTTTTTAAAAAACTCCCTGATCTGGGGTATGTTATCACAGGGTTGTTTTTCGGGGCATCTACCCTTTATGCAGGCTGGTCCTGCTTTTTCAAATATCACAGGTGCTTTGCTTTTAGCAAGTTTTAACATCTCTATAGCAAGAGCTCTGATCTCCCATTGCGCCCTGACGCAACACCTCAAAGTAAAAAAATGCAAAAGCTCTCTTGCATTCATCGTAATAACGATATTTGATGATACAGCCTGCGGGATAACAAAACGCGCATCCTCCTTTTTTATGCCCATTGCTATCAGTTTCTCATAAACCTCAAGACTTTTTTCAACAACTTCGTTGAATAATTTTTTTGCCTCTTCATTATCATTAATAGAGGGCGGTATAACAAAACTCTCCTGCTTGATTTTTGTGTATCTATGGCTTTGCTGGGAGTAGCTTGCAAGTCTGTGTCTTACAAGCTGATGCGTGGCAACCCTGCTTATGCCCTCAACAAGAAATGTAAAACTCACATGCTCTATAACCGACAGATGACCAGAGCCAATCACCTGTCTTAAGATTCTTTTTATTTCATCATCGTTTAGCTTTCTTGGTGGTGTTGATGAATAGCAATTGCGGGCAGAAATCGCCGCTGTCATGTCTGGGTCTTGAGTAAAATTAAGCAAACTCACTTTCATAAAGCTCTCTCCATCTTCTTGTGTTTTCTATTGCCTCCTTTGCCTGAAGAAGCCTCTTTTGTCTTTTATTTTTCATCTTTCCAATATCTATGAATCCAAAGTTTTCACCAATCGGCTGAAGTTTTTCCTCTTTTGATGTGATATACCTTATCAAACCGCCAAACATCGTATTTTCAGGTGGCTTAAGCATTCTATCTTTCTTAATAAGCAAGGCTACATTCATACCTACATAAATCCCTGTAACAGCAGAGGCCATATAACCCTCAACCCCGCTTAATTGACCTGCAAAAAAAATATTATCCATCTTTTTTGATTGCAGAAAAACATTTAAAACGCGCGGGGCATCTAAATAGGTATTCCTGTGAAGGCTGCCTAATTTTGCAAACTCTGCATTCCTCAACGCTGGTATAAGTCTAAAAACCTTTTTTTGTTCAGGATATGTAAGCTTTGTTTGAAAACCAACAATCGATAAAAGACTCCCCTGTTTATTCTCTTTTCTTAACTGTACAACGGCAAATGGTTGCCTACCTTTGTATTTTAAACCAACAGGTTTTAGTGGTCCAAAAAGTAGTGTTTGTTTACCACGGCTTGCAATCTCCTCTATGGGAAGGCATGCCTCATAATAGTTTTTTTCAAACTCTTTAAATTCAATCTTTTCTGCCTCAATTAAAGCGTTATAAAAAACATCGTATTCCTTTTCATTCAATATACAGTTAAAATAATCCTTATCATCACTGTATCTTGAACCCCAGAAACCCTTTGAAAAATCAACGCTATCGGCATATACAATCGGCGCAATAGCATCATAAAAATATAAAAACTCACCATCAAGGATATTGTGCCTTATCCATTCGACCAATCTATTATGACACAGCGGCCCGCAGGCTACAATCCAGATATGGTTATTATCCAATTTCTCTACAATTTCCCTTTTTAGCTTTATATTTTTGTTTTCAAGCACCCATTGCGTAACAAGTTTTGAAAATTGCACTCTATCAACGGCTAAAGCATTGCCCGCCTCCACTTCTGCTTTGTGCGCAGCCTTTAACAAAATAGAGTCTAATATTTCCATCTCCTTTTTTAATACACCACTTGCCGTTGTAAGCTTTTTGCTACCAAAGGAGTTTGAGCAAACAATTTCAGCTAAATACTCACTTTTGTGAACATCACTAAAAAATTCTGGCTTCATTTCAAAAAGATTAACTGCTACACCCCTATTTGCTAAAGCAAAGGCGGCCTCAACACCTGCAAGGCCGCCACCAACGATATTTACTTCCATAAACAACCTATCTATCTTTTGGACTGAATATTAGAATCGTTTCGTTTTTATCGTTTGTTATAAGGTATCTTTCTGTAGCTTTATGTTTGATGTAGTTTGGATCCTGTTTGGCTAAATTGATCTGCCTTTTGATATGTTCTATATTTTTCTTTAGCATCGAGATCCTGCTATCCAAGATAGAGCTTTCGGCTTTTAGTTTTTCAATCTGTTTATGCCTCAAATATATACCTTTGGCTGTCAAACCCGCAAAAACAATAACAAATATGGCAATAATTATATTGAACAGCTTACCAGCCTGGATATTCTCCATAAGGGAACATCTCATCCTCTATCTCAATAAGCCTGTTGTATTTAGCAATCCTTTCGCCTCTTGAGACAGAGCCGGTTTTAATCCAGCCGCTGTTTGTTGCAACGGCAAGATCAGCTATAAATGTATCCATTGTCTCCCCCGATCTGTGGGAAATTACAAAGTTGTAAGCTGCATCCTCTGCAAGTCTGATCGCATCAAGCGTTTCGGTTAGTGTGCCGATCTGATTCAACTTGATCAGCACCGCATTAGCAATAGCATTTTCTATTCCTTTATTAATCAACTCTGTATTGGTTACAAAAATATCATCTCCAACAAGCATCACATAATCGCCAACCTCTTCGGTGAGCTTCGCCCAACCATCCCAGTCGTTTTCTGCAAGTCCATCCTCTATTGATATAATCGGATATTTTTCTAACAGCTTTTTATATAGCTCGATCATATCATCGCTTGAAAGTTTTTCATTGCCAATCTTATAATAATTATCGCTATAAAACTCACTTGCAGCCGGATCAAGCGATAAAGCAATATCATCCATGGGTTTGTAGCCTGCCTTTTCTATAGCCTGCAAAATCAATTCTATGGCTTCCTCATTACTTGAAAGATTCGGGGCAAAACCACCCTCATCACCAACGCCTGTAAACAAACCCTTTTCTTTTAAAATCCCTTTGAGTGCCCAGAATGTATCTGATGCCATTCTCATAGCATCCTTGAAGCTTTCTGCACCAATCGGTGTTATCATAAACTCCTGAAAATCTACATTGTTATCCGCATGTTTTCCGCCGTTTAAGATGTTGAGCATCGGTATGGGTAAAAGATTTGCATGAAGACCGCCCAAATACCTGTATAAAGGAACCTTCAGCTCACTTGCTGCAGCCCTTGCAACTGCCATAGAAACAGCCAGAATAGCATTTGCACCTAAGTTGGCTTTGTTTTCTGTGCCATCAAGCTCAATCATTGTATTATCTATTTCTGCCTGCTCAAACACATCGATGCCGATAATCTCATCAGCTATCTTCTCGTTGATATTTGAAACAGCTGTTAAAACACCTTTCCCCCTGTATCTATCGCCATTATCCCTAAGCTCTATAGCCTCATTATCGCCCGTTGATGCACCACTTGGCACCTCAGCCACACCAACCACATCGTTTTCTGTTTTAACAGTACATCTAATTGTTGGATTGCCCCTTGAATCTAAAATCTCAAGCGCATAAACATCTACTATAACTCCCATTTTTACACCTCCATCTATTTAGGGAACAAAAACAGACTCAACAAAATCTCTTGCATTAAAGGCTTTTAAATCATCCATACCTTCACCTATACCGATATATCTAATCGGTATCTTAAACTCTTCACTTATTGCCACAATAATGCCACCTTTGGCAGTGCCGTCCATCTTTGTAAGAACAATACCTGTTATACCTAAAGCCCTGTTAAACTCACGTGCTTGATTTATCGCATTCTGGCCGATTGTAGCATCTAAAACCAGTAAAACCTCATGTGGTGCCTCGCTGTAGGCCTTTGTGATCGCCTTTTTTATTTTAATCACCTCATTCATCAGGTTTTTTTGCGTATGAAGCCTGCCTGCTGTATCAACAAAGATCACATCGTAATTTTTTGCAACTCCACTTGTAACGCCGTCAAATGCAACCGCAGCAGGGTCTGCACCCTCCTGTTGTTTCACAATATCAGCTGAAACCCTTTTAGCCCACACCTCAAGCTGATCTATCGCTGCAGCTCTAAAGGTATCTGCAGCAACAAGCAAAACCTTTTTACCTCTGTCTGTCTGAAAGTTTGCAAGCTTGCCAATTGTTGTTGTTTTACCTGAGCCGTTAATACCTACAACCATCACTACAAACTTTGACTTTCTTATCTCAAGCGGTTTTTCAACCTGCTTTAAGATATCTAAAATTACCTCTCTTATCTTTAACTCTACATCACGCCTTGTCTTTATATCACCTTTGTCAATCCCTTCCTCTATTGCCTCCATTACTTTCATTGTTGTTTTAACACCAAAATCTGCCTCTATCAAAAGCTCTTCAATAAAGTCCAAATATTCATCGGTTATCGGCTCATCCTTTTTTGATTCCTCATGAATCTTTTCTGTAAAGCCCCTTTTCGTTTTAAACAGTTTTTCAGAAATACTCTTCAAAAAACCCATAACCTAATCCCTTTTGTTTAGAAATTTCTCCATCATCCTTTGGCGTTTTCCAAACATCCACGATTCCTTAAACAGCTCTCTTTCAAGCTGCATGGCACTATCCCTGTTTAGATGAGCAGATTCCTTTGATAGCTTTTTTATGTAACGGATAAGTCGCACATCATCATCCTTAAGTCCATAACAAAATTCCATTGCTTTCTCAAACAAAATACTTTTATCGTAAATCTCATTAACAAGCCCTATATCCTTTGCCTCTTTTGCATCTATCTTTTTAGCATAAAGCAACAGCTCCAGAGCCTTTGAATACCCAACAAGTCTCACAAGCCTGTATGTTCCACCCCATCCAGTGGTTACGCCCATTGCCTTTTCTTTAAACTGAATAAATATATCGCTTCGGGCAAATCGTATATCAAATGCAAGTATAATCTCTGCCCCTCCGCCGACAGCAGAGCCGTTTACAACACAGATCGTAGGATATGGCAAATCCTCAAAGTCGCTTAAAATATTATGCATCCTCAAAGCCATGCTGTATGCATCCTCTTTTGATTTAAGCGTTATAAAATATGAGATGTCGCCTCCGGCTGAAAATACATTCTCACCTGCAGACTTAACAATGAGAGCTTTTATCTCTTCTTTTTTTGCATAACGCAAAAACTCCTCAAGCTGATCCATATACTCTTTGCTGATAGCGTTGTGCTTATCTGCCCTGTTTAGCGTTAAAATTCCTATATCTTTGTCCTTCTCATAAAGCAAAAACTCAGAATTCATAAGGCTGCCTGTAGATTTTCTTCTGCGTGATAATTGCAGATATCAAATAAGATGGCGTTATATCAAAGCCGTAGTGTAGAGCATGGGCATCCCCAGGGGCAATTCTACATTTGCCACAATTCAACACCTCATCCTCACTTCTTTGCTCTATAACTATTTCACTGCCATCTTTTATATCTCTATCGATTGTTGACTCAGGTGCTGCAACAACAAAATCCACATTGTTTTGCTTTGCAGCTAAAGCCACCATGTAGGTGCCAATCTTGTTTGCTACATCACCGTTTGCCGCAATCCTGTCTGCACCTACCACGACACCATCCACCATACCCTTTGCAATAAGCAATCCGGCGGTATTATCAGTTATAATTTTGTAAGGAATACCCTCGTTGGATAGCTCAAAAGCCGTCAGTCTTGCACCCTGTAGATAAGGCCTTGTTTCATCCACATAAACCATCTTCAAACTGCCCTTTTTAAAAAGCATCTTTATGATACCCAGCGCCGTGCCGATGCCGCCTGTGGCAAGTGAGCCTGTATTGCAATGGGTTAAAATCGTTTCTTTATCTTTAAAAAACTCAACACCGTTTGATGCTATTGCAAGGTCTTCTTCTTTCTGAGACTCCCACAATCCAAATGCTACAGCTCTGAGTTTCTTTTTAAGTTTCTCAGAAGGCAGTATATCGATTTTTTCATTTAATGTTTTTTCCATTATATCAAGTGCATAAAACAGATTTACAGCTGTAGGTCTGCTCCGGGAGAGTTTTTCTTTTGCCTTTCTTGCCCTGATTTTGATTTCTTTTTTGCTGCCGGCATCCCTGATAGCTACATAATAACCAAATGCAGCTACAATACCAATTAGAGGTGCACCCCTTACAACCATCTCCCTTATTGCATAAACAAAATCATCTAAATCAACAGCTTTTAAATACTCTTTTTTCTGCGGGAGTATTCTCTGGTCAAGCAGCAAAATATCATCTGAATCTTTAACAATTATAGGACTATAACCATCCATGCTCTTCATACCACAAAGCAGTCTTTCTTAAACCATCGTCATGGTAGATCTCTGGTAGAAAATTAGTATCCCTGTAGAGTTTTGTATTATCACACAGCCATTTTGTGGCCTTTAACTCCCTTAGCTTGTCCTTTGTTAGAGGTGAACCTTCATGCGATAATACTCTTAATAAAGGTATAACGATTTCTGGTATTTTAATGATTCTACCCTTTTTTGAAAATACCTCAAACAGCTTTTTAGCCAGCTGCTCCATAGTAAGATCACCGCCAGATATATAATAAACCTTTGCGCTCTGCCTATTTACATAAAGCAGTTTTTCTATAGCTTTAACAACATCAAAAACATGCACAAGACTATAGACTCTTTCTAAAACCGGGAAAAACCCTGTTTTTGCAATTCTAAAGACATCCAGCATACCTCTATCATACGGTCCATAGATAATTGGTGGTCTTAAAATCTTCAGATTTGAGTCAAAATGTAACTTTAAAAACTCAAGCTCCCCTAACCGTTTTGAGTTTCCGTAATGGGAGACGGGATAGCCTCTCTCATCAGGCCCTCTTGCTGCAAGGCTTGAAAGATAAACAATGTTCCTAATCCCCTTTTGTTTTGCAAATAATGCAATATTTTTACATCCATCAACATTTGTTTGATAAAGCTTTTGTAGGTTATCGGCTTTGATTCTGCCTGCTATATGAATGATAGCATCAAAATTCTCACTAATATCAGCCTTAAAGTCTACAACATCACCTTTTATAAACCTGACATTGCTTAAACCTTCAAAGAGCCTGGCTTTATCTATATTCCTAACCAACAAAAAAAGCTCATGATTTTTTGACAACTCAAAAACCGTATTTATACCAACAAATCCCGTGGCTCCGGTTATAAAAATCCTCATGCAGCCTCTTCTTCCATCGTCGTTTTTAAAATTTCAAATTTCTGATAGATTTCATCAATTAGTGATGCTATATCGCTTATATTAAAGTCTATTGTCTTGGATGCGGGCAACTCAAACACAACACCAAAATCCTCTATTTTTGCCCTGCCAATACCTAAAAAACGATTAACTATAAAATCGGAAACATTAACTAAAGCTGCTTTTTTTAAGAAATCCGATGCCTTTTTGATGGTAAAATTTAGATGGTGAAATGCAACAGCATCTATAATCTCCTGATCAAAATTCCACTCCTCCAAAAGATATCCACCTACATCGGCGTGATTATAACCAAACTGCTTCTCCTCAAGTAAATGCATATCTACATCGTTTTCTATAGCTTCCTTCAACAGCTCTTTATAACCCACTGTTTCATTCTTTTTAAACACTATCTTACCAATATCGTGCAGAAGACCTGCAATGTAGGCTATACCATCCTCTGTTATATTGACTTTTGCATTGATCACAGATGATGCAACAGCCACAGCAAGCGAATGCTCCCACAACAGCCTATCGTATTCATCGCTAACCTTAAATGCATTCTTGGCACTGATCATAATAACGATCTTTTTTATCTCCTCAAAACCGATAATCGTTATGGCATCAGATAAAGTCTTTACCTTACCGGGAAAGTTGTAATACGCAGAGTTTGCAATTTTTAAAATATAAGCTGCTAAAACAGGATCCAATGAAACAACCTTAGCAAGATGGTATGCACTTAAATCATCGTTTTCAAACAACCTTAAAATCCGCATTGCAATTTGCGGAAAACTAAGCTTTTCCTTTGTATCATCAACAAGCTGCTTAATAGATATCTTCATTTTCACCTACCATACAAGCTTTTCTATAGTTTGAACAACTTCTTCCTTTTCTTTGTTGCCATCAACAACAAAATCAGCCTTATGATAACACTTAATCCTTTCATTGAAAAGTCTTTTTGCCTCTGAAAGATTGCTAAATAACGGCCTTCTGTTAGAATCACCAACTCGTTTTACTATTCTATCAAAATCCACATTAACATATATAACAAAACCTATTTTTTTTAACTTCTCCATATTGTTAAAAAAACACGGCATGCCACCACCTGTTGCTATGACGCAATTATTACAGAACAATAGATAACGATCGATAATCTGTCTTTCTAAATCTCTAAAATAATCTTCTCCTTTAATTTTGAAGATTTCTTTAATTGTTAGTCCTGTTTCTTTTTCTATGAGTTTATCTGTGTCAACAAAACGCAGGTTTTTCTTTTTGGCAAGTATGCGTGCGATTGTTGTTTTGCCGGCTCCCATAAAACCCACAAGCACAACATTCATCTATTTTTCAAACTTTCTTTATAATCAATAAAAGCTTTTTTCAAAGCCTCAAAGTCGTCATTACCAAATTTTTCAAGCACAGCGTTAAATAGCTCTATTGCAACAGCGCTTTTTGCAACAATACTTAATGCAGGAGTAGCACAAACATCGCTACGCTCAAATGCTGCGATATTTTTGGCCTTTGTTAAAACATCAACAGATCTCAAACCCTTTATGAGTGTTGGAATCGGTTTCATATACGCTTTTACGATAATATCCTCACCGTTTGACATACCACCCTCAATGCCACCAGCCCTGTTTGATAGCCGTTTGTATTGACCATTTTCATAAATAATTTCATCGTGCACTTCGCTACCTGTTAGAAATGCGTTTTTAATACCATCACCTATCTCAACGGCTTTGACTGCCTGAATACTCATTAAAGCCATGGCAAGTCTGCCATCAAGCCTTCTGTCGTAAAACACATAACTACCAAGACCTGGCGGCACATCTTTTGCCACGACCACAACAACACCGCCCAATGTATCACCCTTCAGCTTTGTTTTCTCTATTTCTGCTATCATTTCAAATGTCGCAGACTCATCAGGGCAAAAAACCGGTGACTTTAAGGTCTTCTTTTCTATTTCGTTGTCGTAATAATCTATATTTGCCTTAATTTTTCCTATAGATTCAACAAAACCAACCAGCTTAATACCAAGTTTTTCTAAAGCCTGCTCACACAAACTACCCACAGCTACCCTTATGGCTGTATTGCGGGCGCTTGAGCGCTCAAGCACATTTCTCATATCATCAAAGTTGTATTTCAGATATCCTGCAAGGTCTGCATGACCCGGGCGTGGCTTTGTTACTCTTTTCTTATAGCTTTTTTCCCCAAAGGCCGCCATAATGTTTTGCCAGTTTTCATAATCTTTATTGGGAATCAGCATCGTTATTGGGCTAGCTAGTGTTTTTGAAAATCTAACGCCGCTTAAAATCTCAACCCTGTCACGCTCTATTTTCTGCCTGCCGCCCCTTCCGTAGCCTGATTGTCTTAGAAGCAAATTCTTATTAATAAAATCCAAATCTACCTCAAAATTCGCTGGAAAACCTTCAATAATAGCAACAAGGGCTTTTCCGTGTGATTCACCGCCATCAAGAAATCTCAACATTACTCCTGATTCTCCGCTTTAATCATCTCATTAATTTTCTTTAGCTTCCTATCCACAAGATAATGAAAACTATCCTTTTCAAAGCCTTTTTTAAGCAGTTTACCTGCTTTTATATCTGTAAAAATCTCTATAGCATCATCTATCGTATCGATTGCATAGAGATGAAAAATACCCTTTTTAACAGCATCTTCAACTTCATCGTTTAAGACAAGATTGTTCAAATTTTTAGAGGGTAATACCACGCCACTGCCCTCAAGATTACCCGTAAGTTTGCAAACATCAAAAAAACCCTCTATCTTTTCATTCAAGCCACCTATAGGCTGCACAACTCCGTTTTGATTAATTGAACCGGTTACAGCCAAATTCTGCTTAAGACCCACACCTGCAAGCGAAGATAGAATAGCCAACACCTCAGCAACCGATGCAGAATCCCCCTCAATCATAGAATACGATTGCTCAAACGAAAGCGAAGCTGAAAAACTCAATGTTTTATTATAACCGTAGGTTGAATTTATATAACCTGCAATAATATGTGATGCCTTATCGAATATCCTGCCTGAAAGCTTACTCTCCCGTTCAATATTTACTATACCATCCTTTCCGATATATGTTCTTGCCACTATTTTATTGGGTCTACCAAAAGAAAAATCTCCAAATTGAATAACGGATAATCCATTTATCTCACCGATTTTTTTACCTTTCAGGTCAATAATAATCTGACCATCCTCAATCATTTCAAAAAGCTTTTCTTTTATTAAATCCCTTAAGAATTTTTTCTCATCAATTGCAAGTTTTATGTCACTGTAGCTTAATTTATCGCTCTTTGCTATAACCTGCGCTTCTTTAACTATATCAAAAACATCATCCATGTAAGCCCACAGTTTTTTTCTATCATCAGCAAGTCTACATGAGTATTTAAGTAAAGCCTCATAACCACTTATATCCGGTTTTTTTAGCTGCTTTTTTTCGCAATATTCGTTGATCTTTGCAATATACTTGGCAGTTATGGATTCCTTTTTTGGTATAGCATAATCAAAATCCGTTTTTATTTTAAATAGCTTTTTAAAATCGTTATCATACTCATACAACAACTCATATAAAAATGCATCGCCAATTATTACAACCTTTAAGTCAAGTTCAACTGGTTGAGGCTTTAGTGTTTCTGATGCGATAATTCCGTATTTTTCGGCAAACTCTTCTATGATACTCTTTCTTGATAACAATGATTTTTTAAGCGTATCCCACACACCGGGGTTTATTAAAAGATTTATTGCATCAACAACTAAATATCCGCCGTTGGCTTTGTGAATGGAGCCTGCAATAATATGCGTAAAATCTGTTATAAAAGCACCGAAATAGGCCTGCTTTTCTAACTTGCCAAACAGATTATAATAAGTGGGGTTTTCATCGTAGATAACAGGTGTATTATTCGTCTGGGAGTTATCAACAAACAGATTTACCCTGTATTCGGTGTATCTATTGGGAACCTGAAAAAAGGGAAACCCCTGATTTTTTTGCGGCAGAAATATTGCTATATTTTTAAGCGTATAATCCTCAACATCATCAAGATAGTCTGAAACATCGTTATTATAAGAAAATCTTTTTTTTATTTCATCTATCTTTGGTGAAACAATAAACAGACTCATCTCATCGTTGATTTTTTTGAGTTTATCCTGTTTTTCTTTATCAAGCTGCCTTGTTTTATCCAAAAATTCCTCAATATGCTTTTCAAGCTCCTTGCGTCTGTTTTCAATCTCCTTTTTCATCTCATCAGAAAGATTTGCAAAATCCCTTTCAGTTATAACCCTTCCTGCCACAACGGGGTTTATCACAACGCCCATTTGGGAAAACTTAACAACAAACTCAAGCTCATTGGCTTTTTTTTGCAATTCGTCGTAGAGTTTTTTGTATTGCTCGTCGTAGTGTTTTACAACATTCTGGATGCGTTCCTCATACTCCTTACTTTCAAAAACATTGGGAACACTTTTTACAAGATAATCTACTAAATCATCCATTAATTGTTTAAATTCTTTTCCATCGCCAGGCTTTAATTTGATTATCTTTGGCTGTTTGGGGTTTTTAAAATTATTTACATAGCAATAATCCCACAGTTTATCACCATCTTTTGATAGATTTTTCAGGATATTTACGATGGTAAATTTATCATCCCTGCTTAAATCACCACTGATAAACAGATTGTGGTCATAACTTGACACCTCAGTAAGCTTCTTTAAAGCAAGCTCAATCCTCTTTTGGAAAATCAAAGAATCTTCACTTTCTATCGATTCTTCTTTGATGTCAAATGTCAATTTAATATCGTTATAATTAAGTTTATTTATAGCCATGAGCTACTCCTGCCCTATATAGTTGCAAACCTCTTTAAAAAAACTCTCAAACTCCTCTTTTAAAGGGTTAATTCTTTTGCCATCGGGTAGTATTATCCTGCTTGATGAGCTATTCTTTAACAATTCAAAGATATCTTTTAGTTTTTCTGTATCCCCATCGTCCACTTCAAACGAAACAATAGTGTTATTGCTTGAAAATTCTATAAACCACTCTTTTATCTGAATACCGCTTTCTGATAGCTTTTCCTTAATCGTCCATCTGTTTTTTCTATCTATGATTACATCAATCTCGCACTTCAACTGCTCCCCCTATAGGCTACCCTGAGTTCTTTCGTTTATCCTTTCCCATCTAACCTTTATCAACTCTTTCAGTTCATCAATCTCTTTCTGAGTGATATTTTTAAACCTACCCTGCAGGGAAAGGTAATCCTCAAGCGGTCTGAACTTGGGTTTTTTATTGATCTTATACTTGCCATACTCAATTTCATAAAGCGGGAAAACGCCTGTTTCTACTGCAAGTTTTGATACCTCTATAGATTTATTCTCAGGAAACTTATGCCCTGGCGGACATGGTGAAAAAATGTGTATAAGCTTAAATCCTTTAAAAGACTTCGCCTTCTCAAATTTCTTAATCAAATCTGTGGGATATGCCACAGTGGCAGATGCAACATACGGCACAAAATGGCTTGCAACAATTTCCATTAAATCTTTCTTTGGTCTTTGCTTAACAATAGGCGCAGGTGTTGTTGTAGTCTCAGCTCCCACAGGCGTAGCAGAACTCCTCTGAATGCCTGTATTCATATAAGCCTCATTGTCGTAGCAAACATAAATAATATCATCGTTTCTTTCTGCTGCACCACTTAACGCCTGCAGACCTATATCAAATGTGCCTCCATCACCTGCCCAGCCCATAACCGTTATGTCTGTTTTGCCCTGTTTATCTAATGAAGCCTTAATGCCTGCAGCAACCGCGGCAGTTGTTGCAAACGGTGCATGAAACACAGGAACACCAGCGTAGTTATTGCCCCAGGTTCCATTTATAACAGTCCAGCAACATGCTGGTATTACGATCATCGTTTTATCACCCAAAGCCTTTAAAGCAAGTCTCATAGCCAAAGCTGCGGCACATCCAGGACATGCCAGATGGTTGGGTTTTAAAATCTCTCTTTGAGGAATTTTCATATCTCACCCCACAAAATAAAATCTTCTGTTATCTTTCCATCAACAACTTTTTTTATTACTTTCTCTATATCTTTTTCTGTAACATCCACACCACCAAGGCCGCAAACAACACCTATGGCGTTTGATAAACCCAAACTGCCTGCAACCTCATCCTTGACAATACCACCTTTACCCATAGATATGTTTCTGTCAAACACTACAACATATTTGCTATCACCTATGGCTTTTTTTAACTCCTCTTTTGGAAATGGCCTAAACATGTTTATCTTAACCAATTTTGATTTGATACCGTAGCTATTTAAATTATCAACAGCTATTCTTGCTGTCTCAGCCAAAGATCCCATTGTAACAACAGCAACATCGGCTGTGTTATCTGGATATATATAAACCTTTTCATGTCTACGATTTGCAATAGCCTCAAATTCTTTTGAAATCTCATCAAATTTCTCTAATGCTGAAAGAATTCTTTTGTTCTGCTGAATCTTTATAGGCATATAATCGTTTGGAAAAGCCAAAGCACCAATCGCTTGTGGATTTTCAACATCAAGGATGTTCCATTTATCTTTCTTCTGTATAAAAGGTTTTATTTCTTCCTCAAATACATCTACAGGCTCTTTGGTGTGTGTTAATAAAAATCCATCCATACAAACCATAACAGGATTGGATACAGCCTCAGCAAGTCTAAATCCAATAAAGACTAAATCATAAACTTCCTGAGCATTGGAGCAATAAAACTGAATCCAGCCTGTATCCCTCTGGGATAATGAGTCTGTCTGCTCAGCCCATATACTCCATGGAGGTGCTACAGCTCTGTTTGCATTTGCCATTACAATCGGCAAACCATCGCCTGCTGCCCAGTGCAACACCTCATGCATTAAAAGTAAACCCTGAGAGCTTGTTGCTGTAAATACTCTTGAGCCAGCAACAGAGGCACCCATAGCAGCTGCCATTGCAGAATGTTCAGATTCAACTCTTATAAAAGTTGCATCCATCTCTCCCTTTGCTATAAAAGACGCTATCTTTTCAATTATCGATGTCTGTGGTGTTATTGGATATGCACTTACTACATCAACATAGCTTTGTTTAACAGCATAAGCAACTGCATCATTTCCACCTAAAACTACTCTTTTGCTCATATCTCCCTCACACTTTCATAGGCTAATTCTGCTGCCCTGATATTTAACGAAGCCCTGCTTCCCATTTTATCTTCATACACCCTCTTAAGCGTATCAAAAGAAAAATCTTTAGAAACCCTGCAATATGCCCCAAGCATAGCCGTATTGACAAGTGGCATAGCAGCTGTTCCAAGTTTAAGTTGATTTGCAATGGACCTTGCATCAACGCAAAAAATCTTAGCATCAGAAACTTTCTTTGATAATCCATCTGGATAGTTCAATAAGGCAACTCCGTTATCTTTTAGCTTTAAGTTACTAAGCAATGTTATATTAAAAACAATAATCTCATCGGGAACCAGAATAGAATAACGGTTTAAAACCTTTTTGTTATCCACTCTCACAAATGCATTGGATGGAGCCCCCCTTCTTTCTGCACCATACGAAGGCATAAACTGAACCTCATAGCCTTCATAAAAATAGATATTGGCAAGTAATTCACCTGCCATAACAACTCCCTGTCCTCCGCGACCGTGTAAACCAATTTCCTTCATCAGCCACCCCTCAAAAGAAAGTTTCACCATTATAGAAAAAAGGATAAATATTGTAAATAACTAAACAGCTTTTGTCTGGGCAAGTTTTATAAGAAAGTCATCTAACTTATATTTGTTGTTTGCTACACTATCTATATCAATAAGATAAAATTTACTATTCTTAAAGCCAACCATATGGTGAATGTTTTCTTTTATATGTTCAATTGCACATTCAACGAATTTATAAGCCATTAAGCGGTCAAATATTGTGGGATTTCCCCCTCTTTGCACATGACCAAGCACAGTAACACGTGTATCAAATTTTAGTTCATTCAACAAAAAATCTCTGACTGTTTCAGTCATATTGCTCCCTTCACCAACAACAGCAAGAATATAAGTTCTACCGTTTTCAATTTCTCTTTTAAGCCTCTTTTTTATGCCTTCAAAATCAACCTCAAGCTCAGGTGCTATACAGATCTCTGCACCGCTTGCAATAGCCGAAACAATAGCCAGATATCCACAGCTTCTTCCCATTGTTTCAACAACAAAAGCCCTTCCAAAAGATGATGCGGTATCCCTTATATTATCAAGCAGATGCCTTATAACATTTAACGCCGTATCCACACCAAGGCAGTAGTCTGTTCCATATATGTCGTTGTCGATTGTAACAGGAATCCCTGCAAAATTTATTCCAAACTCTTTATAAAAAACATCCATTGCTCTAAACGAGCCATCACCTCCAAGCACAATCAGACGCTCAATACCGTGTTTTTCTAAGTTATCGAAAGCTTTTTGTCTGTATTTTTTGTCATAAAACCTTTTTGAACGAGAGGACCTTAATATCGTTCCTCCCCTGTGCAAAATACCAGCAACCATATGAAAATCCGCCTTTTCAATCTTACCGTCTATTAATCCCTCCAGTCCATCGTATATAAAATACGGCTCAAAGGAGTTTTCTATTGCAAGCTCAACAAAAGCCTTAATCGCCGGATTCATCCCAGCTGCATCTCCACCTGATGTGAATATTCCTATCTTCATATCACACCTCAAACACAGCTATCTTTATATGCTCTTTTTTAAAATCCACCTCTTCTGTTTTTTTAAAACCCTCAAAAAGCTCAATCTCCCTACCCAATAGATTGAAGGCCGACTTATCGGTAATCTTTAGTGTTGTTTCAAAAAACAAACTCCCTTTCAGAAAGCAGATGCAGTATATTTTTCCACCATTTTTTGCCTTCAGGGCAAGCTGCTTAATCTTCTGAGGTGTTGCATAATACACGCTAACAAAAAAAACAACTTTATCAAATCCGTTTTCCTCTATCTCACCAGACTGCTCAATATCAACACCGTAATAATTATCCTCATTCTTCATCAGTCTAACGGCAAGGGATTTGAAGTAGTCAACTTCTCTGTAGACTACAAGTATTTTTTCACTACCCTTTGGATCAACAAACTCAACAGACCTTATAATATAGGGCTCATACTGAAATCTGCGGGCAAACTTTGAATTTTGTAATTTTATAATCCAGTCTGTTATACCCATTATTTGTTAACCTGACTTTGAGAGCCCTCTGGCTTTGTGCCTTTTACAGGTTTTGTAATCTTGATAGAGTAGCCTTCTTGACCCAATTTATAACCCACATAAGCTCCACCTGCTGCCGCAGAACCCACAACCAATGGGGTGCAGGATGAGGCACTGACAAGCAATGCAAAAAGCATAAAGGCAACAATAAACTTCATCTATTCCTCCAAAGCCTCATAGTAAATGTTTTTAATATCGTTAACACTAAACTCACACGGACTATTTTTTATACCATGTTCCATCGTCCAGAGCGTGTTTTCAACCATTTCATCAACTGTTTTCTTATCAAAACCAAAATCTTTAAGATTCTTATTTAAGCCAATCCTGCTTTTTAGTTTTTCAACCGCATCAACACACAGTTTTGCAGCATCATCAAGCTTTTTGTTTGAGATATCCTCCCCAAGCAGGTAGGCAACCTGGGCAAACTTTTCTAAATTACACCTATAAGCCCTTTTTAAAAACCCGGGCATCACCATGGATAAACCCAAACCGTGAGGCAGAGAAGGGTTGTAGGCGCTTAGTGCATGTTCAAGTGCATGGGGAAGGCTCGCCCTGCCAACATTCAAAGCCATTCCAGCAAACATGGCAGCCAAAGACATATTATCCATAGATTCTTTATTTTTATTAAAAGCCTGCGGTAGATGAACACCTATAATCGAAATAGCCTCTCTGCAGTAGGCATCAGTGATGGGCGATGATGATTTTGAGCTAAACGCCTCTATTGCATGGGATAGTGCATCAAATCCCGTGTTCGCAATAACCTCTTTGGGCATCGTGTATGTTAGTTGTGGATCAATTAATGAAACCCTGGGAAACAGCGCCTCTGAGCCTATTGCCACTTTGATCTTTAAGCTGTTTTCGTTAATTACTGCATATTTTGTTACCTCACTGCCTGAGCCTGATGTGGTTGGCGAACAAACAATAGGATAGGCATCCAGAAGGGGAAGCCGTGGATGCTTATAAACATCTATAAAATTTAAATTGTTTTTTGCGCATATTGAGGCTGCCTTTGCAAGATCCATTGCAGAGCCACCACCTACAGCCACAACAATATCCAGCTGTTTTGATAAAATCAATTGCTTTGCCTTCTCAACAGACTCACTATCCGGATTTTGAGGTGTCTCATTAAAAACTTCAATCTCCTCTATTTTTTCGACTCTCTTAAATGCATCAAAAATAACATCTATAACACCGTTTCTAAACAGGTGATTTTTACCCACTACAAGCAAAACCCGCCTGCCGTTTCTTGCGCATACCTGACCGATCTTATTTATTGCCCCTGTTTCAAATATTATTCTTAGCGGTGCAAAATAGCTAAACCCCTTCATCATTATCCTCCGCCTGCAAGCTTTAGAAAAATATACCCTGAGGTGTTAAAAAAATCAACAACAGCAGATATTGAATAGCAAGAATCATAGGCGTATAATATGAGAGTGAAACTGATTTTTGAAAAAACGATAGTTGCATCAAATATTGTTGTTTCTCCAAGACCTGTATGGAAATGCTTTAGCTGCTCAAACTACTCAAAAAGGGCAGGATGCCCTCCTTTTGCCCCAGACTACACTCAAACAAAAGAACTACTTAAGCATTACCATAAAGCTATCCTATTTAAGTTTGAAATAGACATGAATGATTTTGAAAATGAAAAAAGAAAAATCCTGTTTTTCCTGCTTAAAAAGGAAAAGGAGTTTTTTAAACATTCATACATATACGCCCTTGCACTTTTTCCTGGCTCATGCAATATATGTTCAGATTGTAATTTTGAAACAAACGGCATCTGTACAAAAAGGGAATTTTTGAGACCTTCAATAGATGCCATAGGTATAGAGCTTTCAAGTATAACTGAAATCAACTTTAAAGAACCCGTACTATATGGCATACTGCTTGTGGAGTAGATATGTTTGGTAAAGAAGTTTTCACTACAAGGAGAAACAAACTCAAACAATACTTTAAAAATGAAAACTGCTTGCTGCTGTTTGTAGGCAACGACGATGTAGCTTACAATTTTAAAGCAAACCCCTATCCTTTCAGACAGGATAGTTCATTTTTATACTTCTTTGGACTAAATATTCCTTCTGTTGCTGCTGTAATAGATATTTCAGATGACTCAGAATACCTATTTATAAACTTTCCAACAGATGAGGATAGGTTGTGGATGGATAACGCATTAACACAGGATTACATTATAAACCGAAGTGGTGTAAAAAACATACTACCCTTTGATAAACTTCAAGCCTTTTTAAAAAACCATCATAGCAAGCAGATATATTACCCCAAGCCCATCAGAAATAATGTAATCTTAAAAATAGCATCACTGCTTGATATAGACTTTAGACAAGTAGAAAATCTCTCAAGCATTAAACTCACAAAAGCTATCATTGAACTAAGGTCAATAAAGGAAGAGGTGGAGGTTAAGCAGATAGAAAACTCAATCAAAACAACTGCTAAAATTTTTGATAGAATTAAAGAATTTGCAAAAGATGGTATCAGTGAAAAACAACTATTAGCGGAAATGGTAAAAGTAGCGATAGAAAACAACACAACACCATCATTTACACCAATTATCACTACAAAAGGAGCAATCCTGCACAATACCAGCTATTCCCACACACTTAAAAAAGGTGATATTTTGATAGTTGATATAGGTGTAGAAAACAGTGAGTTCTATTCAAGCGATATTACCCGCAGTTTCTTTGTTGATTCTGTCAGCCAGACAAAAAAGGAAATCTACGATATTGCAAAGAAAGCAAATGAAGAGTCCATTAAGAGAGCAAAAGAGGATGTGGCTTTTGTAGATCTACATCTTTTGGCTGCAGGGATATTAGCAGATGGGCTAAAACAGCTTGGCGTTTTAAAAGGCAGTATAGATGCAATTATTGAAAGTTCAGCTATATCTGTATTCTATCCTCACGGTTTAGGTCATATGCTGGGACTGGATGTTCACGATATGGAGGGGCTCTCTGAGGATTTAGTAGGTTACAATGAAACATATAAACGTTCAGATAAACCGCTATTGAAGCGTCTGCGTCTTGCCAAAAAACTAAAAGAAGGTAATGTTGTCACGATTGAGCCTGGTATCTACTTTAACAAAAACCTCATAAATCAAGCACTATCAACCAATTTAAAAGAATTTATCAATCAGAAAAATTTAGAAGAATTGTACTCTTGCGGTATAAGAATTGAAGATGATGTATTAATTAAAACAGACAAAGCCATTCTGCTATCCAAAGCCATTCCAAAATAGCACAACCAAACATTTTGAAAATATAGCTGTGTTTTTGTATTATTTTTGGGATGTCAAAACGGTATTTGATTATTCAAACTGCCTTTTTGGGGGATGCGATACTAACTGAGCCCTTAATAGAAACAATTAAACACAACGACAGGGATGCTTTTATTGGGATTGTAGTAATACCGTCAAATGTTGATGTTTTCAGCTTAAATCCCAAAGTCGATGTAATCATTCCTTATGATAAACATGGCGAGGATAACGGTTTTTTGGGTTTAAAAAAACTCGTATCTACAATCAGGGGTTACAGATTCGATTACCTGATAGCTCCCCATACAAGCTTTAGAACATCCACAATAGCCTTTTTTAGTAAAATTCCAACAAGAATTGGATTTAAAGAGGCAGACCTAAGCTTTGTTTATACACACAGAATAAAAAAACCTGCAGGAGTCCATGAGGTAGAAAAAAATTTAGAATTACTTGAGCCACTTAACTTCAAAGAATACATAAACGAAATCAGATTATACTGGTCGGCTGAAAATAAACGCTTTATCGAGGGGATATTTGAGGCATACAGCATAAACAGTAGCGATAAGATTATTGTTATCAACCCATCATCTGTATGGCCAACGAAGAGATGGCCCAAAGAATACTTCAAAGAGGTAGCCGAAGAACTTACCAAAAAAGGCTACTGGGTTGTCTTAATTGGCACCCAAAACGACATAGCCATTGCAGATTTTGTAAAAAACAACAATGATAGAATTATTGATCTAACCGGCAAAACCCGTATAAAGGATCTATTCTATCTGATCGCATGGGCAAAGCTTCTAATTAGCAACGATTCTGCCCCCGTGCATATTGCAAGTGCATTTAACACACCTACGATTGAGATATACGGACCTACTGTGCCTGAATTTGGCTTCTATCCTCTAAGTTCAAAAAGCAAAATTATCCAGATTGAAAACCTACCCTGCAGGCCCTGCGGCAAACATGGTAGTGTAAGCTGCAAGCAAAAGCATTTTAAGTGCATGAGAGACATTAAACCTCATGTTGTTATAGATACAGCTTTGCAGTTGTTATGAAACTGTTATTGATTAGATTTTCATCATTAGGCGATATAATACAGTCAACAGCGCTTGCCTATTTTATAAAATCTCACTATCCTGCTTTAAAACTCTACTTTGCCACAAAAGAGGAGTTTGCAGGGATCTTAAAAGATCAAAGCTACATCGATAAGCTTTTCTTATTAAAGGATTCAAATATTAAAGATTTAGCTGAAGCGATCAAGGCTGTAGATATAATCCTAGATCTACAAAAAAACCCAAAAAGTCTTACGCTTTCGCATTTAGTTGAAGCAAAAATCAAAAAAACAGCAGATAAGCATTCATTTTACAGACGTCTGCTTGTGGTAAATAAAACATTAGCAGGTATCTTTAAAAGAAAAACCCAGGATAACATAGAAGACCAGTTTAGGCTTTTAGGAATAAATTCAGAAAACGCGCTGCCTCGTATTGAAGTTAATAAACAACAAAAGATACACGCCATAGGCATGGGCGTGGGGGCAAAATGGCAAACAAAGATCTGGCCTAAAGAGTATTACCGTGCACTTGCCCACCTCATAGTCAAAAACCTTTCTTTTGAAGTCTGGCTTTTTGGCTCAAAAGAGGAAAAAACAATAGCCGAGTTTGTAAAAAACAATAATTCAAAGATTATAAACTTTGCAGGAAAATTATCCATATCAGAAACAGCTAAAAAAATGGCATCAACAATAGCATTTGTCTCAAACGACTCTGCACTGATGCATTTAGGCGTTGCATTGAATATCCCTGTAATTGCCATATTTGGGCCAACTGTTAAGGAGTTTGGTTTTGCACCAAGAGGTAGATCTATCGTTATTGAAAAACAGCTATCCTGCAGACCGTGCAGTCTTCATGGTTCAAACTCCTGCAGAAGGGGTGATTTAGCCTGCATGAAACTTATAACTCCCATTGAGGTATTTAGCAGGCTTTTGGAGTTATTGAATGATAAAGTTAGTTATAAATAAAGGTAGAATTCCCATAAAGCTGTGGACTGAAAAAATCGAAGAGGGGGCTCTGAAACAGGCTATAAACCTTTCAAATCTGCCATTTGCCTTTAGCCACATAGCCATTATGCCCGATGTCCACGAGGGTTTTGGCATGCCCATCGGTGCCGTTGCTGCTTTTGAGGATGTTGTTATCCCTCATGCAGTCGGTGTTGATATAGGATGCGGCATGCATGCAATAAAAACAATTCTTACAGAAATAGATAAAAGATCACTTCAGGCTATTGTAAAACTAATAAAAGGCACAATTCCCGTTGGATTTGAAAAACACAAAACAGCCCAAAATAAGGATCTGATGCCCAAACAAAAATCAAAATTAAACAGATCGTTTATCTGCTTTAAAGAATATGACAACGCATTATACTCCTTGGGAACACTTGGTGGAGGAAACCACTTTATAGAAATCCAGAAAGGCAGCGATGGGTTTATCTGGATAATGATCCACTCAGGCAGTAGAAATTTAGGCAAACAGATAGCAGACCACTACAATAACATAGCAAAAAAGATTAACGAAAAGGCAGGCTACCCCATTCCACCATCATGGGAGCTTGCGTATTTAGAAACAAATTCATTAGAAGGTCAATCATACCTTGAGGAGATGCATTTTGCGATAGAGTATGCAAAATCAAACAGAAAACTGATGGCAAATAGAATTGTAGATATTTTTGAGATGGTTTTATCAAAAAAGGATATAGTGGATAAAGAATACGATGTGATCCACAACTATGCAAGCTATGAAAAACACTTCTCAAAAAAGGTATGGGTACACAGAAAGGGTGCAATTAGAGCCTTTGAGGGTGATATCTGTATTATCCCGGGCTCGCAGGGCTCAAAATCCTATATCGCTACAGGAAAAGGCAATCCTGATAGCTTTAAAAGCTCATCTCATGGGGCAGGCAGGGTTTTAAGCAGACATAAAGCAAGAAAAAATCTTTCACTCACCGAAGAGATAAAAAAACTCAATAAAATGGGTATTATCCATTCGCTTAAATCAAAAAGAGACTTAGATGAGGCACCCTCTGCCTATAAAGATATATCAGAGGTTATAAATAACCAGCTGGATTTAATAGAGCCAGTGGTAGAGCTTACGCCGCTTGCCGTCATAAAGGGCTAAAAATCAAAAAGATTTGCAAAACCACCGATTACAGGTAACGGCTTGAGTTTTCCAGCCAAAGCGTTGTAAATACCTATAATGTTTAAAATCAACAAAAAGAAGGATGCTATAGTTGCAATATCAGCACCAATTGATGGTATAAACACAAAAAGGGTATCGATGATACTTGCAAAAAGCAAAACAAGCCCCTGCTTTATGTGAAAAACAGTGTATGGATTATCCTTCTGAGCAATTGCCGGTATTATCATTAAAAGACCCAGATACGCAAGCCAGGCTAACTTCCTGCCGCTTTTAATATACTCCTCAAGCTCGCTCATCTATGTTTTTCAACTCCTACCCTATCGCAAAATTCATACACAGGGCATTTAGAGCAAAATGGAGAGATCGGCCTGCATATATTCTGACCAAAAGGCACAAGCAGGTCGTTAAACTCAATCCAGTATTTTCTGGGCAATACCTTCATTAGCTCAAACTCTGTTTCTTCAGGAGTTTTTGTTTTAACAAGACCCAGCCTGTTAGAGATTCTGTGCACATGAATATCAACACAGATCGCATCCTTATTGCAACCCTTGGCAAGCACCAGGTTTGCCGTCTTTCTGCCAACATTGGGTAGTTTTAACAGTTCATCCATTTCACATGGCACCCTGCCGCCATATTTGTTGATAAGTATAGATGCTATCTTTTTTAAATTCTTTGCCTTTGTTTTATAAAAACCCACAGGGTATATGAGTTTTTCTATCTCTTCAACATCAAACTTATCCAAGGCCTCAACATTTGAGGCCTTTTCAAATAACCTATAGGAAGCCTTTAACGTTGTTTCATCCTTAGTCCTGAGGCTTAAAACTGTACTAACAAGCACCTTAAAAGGGTCGTTATCCTTTGCAATTGTTGTAACCACAGGCTCCCTTAATGCTGGATAGATCTCCCTTAGTCTTTTTATAACTTCATCGATGTCATCTTTTTTCATAATTTTGGATTGATCTTTATCTTAACCTCTTTTTTGAGTTTTGAGATAAGCTCTCTTAATATCTTATCCTCTTTCTCCATCAAAAGCTGATTTTTTATGCTCTTTTTGAGCTTATCAAACTCTTTGTTATCAAACTTCTTATCTGCTATCTCAAACACATAAAAGCTATCCTTTGCTTTGCACAACCCCTTATAACTCTTGGTATTATTGAAGATTTCATTTACAGTTTCCTGATTGTAGCTGCATGGAAAATCATCATTAGGTGTAAGTTTAGTCAGGTTTTTAACTAAATGGATCTTTAAATTGGCTTTTTTTGCAAGTTGATCAAAATTATCCTTTAAGGAGATAAACTCTTCTGCTTTCTTTTTTGCAAGCTTTAAGGCTTCGTATTTAATAAAATCTTTTCTCACCTTATCTTTGATTTTATCGAAGAACGGAATATAGGATGGTTTCTTATCTTCTACTTTGTAGATAATATAGCCTGCAAATGTCAAATCCGGTCCAAGCAATGCCCCTTTGTTGCTCAACAGGGCGTTTTGAATTATCTTTGAGCTAAATGGTGGTTTTGGATTTTTTAAAGACATATACGGTGATTCTTTGACTTCCAAGCCAAACTCTTTTGCAACCACATCCAGAGGTTTTTTAGAATCCCTTGCTTTTACATAAATCTTATCAGCCTCAACAAACCAGATCTTCTTTGCCCTTGCCTGCTTAATATACTCCTCAATCTGCTTTTTAACATCCTTATACGCCCTTTTAAACGGCTTTTGAATATACTCAACCTTTGCAATGTGATAACCAAAACGCGTTTTAAACGGTTTGGATATCTCTCCTTTTTTAAGCTTAACAATATTTTCCCAGAATTTATCAACAACCATATTTTTTGTTACATAGCCAAGCTCCCCACCAACATTCTTTGAATAGGTGTCATCTGAGTATTTTTTTGCAGCCTCTGAAAATGTAATCTTCTTTGAGATTATCATGTTGTATATTTTTTCTGCTTTTGCCTTGAGCTTGCTATCCGACTCATTGTCTTTTTTTGCTATCAAGATATGCGCCACCTTGATCCTCAAAGGCACCATAAAATAATCTGGATGGTTGTTATAAAAGGCAAGTGTATCGTTATCTGTGACTTTAACCTTTTTCTCAACATAGCTTAGTGGAACAACGATATATTTAAATTTAATCTGCGTGGGCACTCTGTATTTTTCTTTGAATTTATCATAAAAAGCCTTTAATTTTTTATCATCCACCTTCACAAGCTTCTTATATTTTTCTGCATTAAACACAACATACTTTAGATCCACTTTTGAGTAATTCTTCTCAAAGAAGTCTTTAACCTCTTTTTGAGTTACTTTAACATTCTTAAATAACCTGCTTTTAAGCTTGTTTATATAAAGTTGAATCTTCAAAGATGCCTCATAATCCTTTGGGTTGATATTGTTAGCCTTCAAAATCGCAAGATACTTTTCTTTAGAAAAATGACCATTGACCCAGAAATATTTATTCGATTCAATGGCCTTTAACACATCCTTATCTGTTACCTTAATCCCCTCTTTTTTTGCCTCATTTAGAAGCAGGGCACGCTCAACCAGCATGTCGATAGTTTTTTGCTTTATATTTAACCGTTTTATATCCTCATCGCTGATATTGCCACCTTTTAGCTGACTGAGCATATTAACATAGAAGTTATAAACACTGTCGTATGTCTTTTGAAACTCTGGCATCGAGATTTTGATATCACCTACCTCTATGGCTGTGTTTGAGCCCATACTGAACGGGCCTCTTATAAACAGGTAAGCACCACCAACAATAAAAGCGATTGCTGCAATCCATAAAAAAATTGCAAACTTCTTAATGTTTTTTCTTAAAAAATCAAGCATCCAAAACCTCCAACCTCTTTTTTGAGTCTTAATTATACTGTTGTTTTAAAACTTAATCAAATAATCCTGCACAGCCTCTTCATGGGCAGGCCAATCACCGTTGTAATATCACCCTCAACAACTCTCATAAACTCATTAGCCCTGCCCTGAATGGCATAACCTCCAGCTCTACCCATCCATTCATTAGTATTTAAATACTGCTCTATTAAATCATCACTTAAATTATCCACCTTTACAACAGCCCTTTCAATAAAACCAATCCAGCTGTCGTTCTTCAAAACCGCCACACCTGTCAGACAGAGGTGTTTTCTGCCACTTAAAAGTTTTAAAATCTCTCTTGCATCTTCTTTATTTTTTGGTTTTCCGATAATCCTATCATCAACCATCAAAACAGTGTCAGCACCAACCACATCCATCCCATTTTTATAAAACACACTTGCCTTCAAGTAGCTTACACGCAAAAGAAACTCATATATTGATTCATTGTTAAATCTTTTTTCATCCACATTCGATACTTTAAAAACTACATTCCTTTTGCATTTTCTTAGGAGTTTCCTTCTTGCTATTGATGCAGTTGCAAGAATCAGCATACAAAATACTCCTCACTTATACGCTCAACATACTCAAATATACCCAAAACCCTTTCATAGACGCTATCAATAGAAAAAATCTGCTCTACAAACTCCGCTTTTTGTTTATCAAGCTTTAAATCAAACCCACTTAATCGCAACATATTTGCAATTTTTGATAGATAGAAGTAATAATCAAGTAATTCTTTTTCTATCAATTTCAACCCTATAGCCTTTTTTAACAAATCCACATTTGTTGAAGGATAAAAGGCACATCTATTTTCAAAGCATAACGCCTGAAGTAAAAATTCTATATTGGTAAGCCCACCAATAGAGCTTTTAATATCAAAACCCTCACCCTTATTTTCAATGATTTTTTTTAGCATGGAGTAGATCTCGCACTTTTTAGGGGGATTACTAAAAATAAAATCTCCATATAAATTTTTCACAATTTGCCCATCAAAACCGCTATAGATAATATCCGACTTCAACGCTGCCTGCTTTTCCCAGCCTGAGGCTTCTTTTTGAAAGTAGTTTTTAAGAAAATCAACATCAACCACAAGCATTCCTTTTTCACCATACGGTCTCAATCTCAGATCAACATCGTATAGAAGCTTGAGTTTTTTTATAATCTTTTGAACAACGCTGATATAATTAAACGCATCTTTTTTGCATAAAAATACTATATCAAGGTCGCTACCTTTAAAAAGCTCACCCATTGCTAATTTACCATATCCAATCACAGCAAGCTCTGAGTTTTTATCAAACTCCCTAACTGTATCCCTGACATAGTCTATGGCAATTTGTGTATATCTTTTCAAATCATTATGCCTGAATGAACCATCCATAAGCTTTATAGCAATATCAAGCTCAACAGCAGCTTTTCTCTCCTCAGCTGAATAATTCGATATATCAAAAGGGGCTAAAAAGTAATCTAAAAGAAACGGATGCTTCAAAAAATATTCACCAAAATCAATTATTAGTAGTTTTATAAAAACCTCAAAGAGTTTTTTGTTTTCAAATACAGAGGCAATATAGGCAGGATTGAGTTTTTCAAAAAAGCCTGCAACCCTATCAAACCTGTTGAGTTTAACTGCTACCAAAAAAGCTCTATCGTATATCCCCTGGATTGTTTCATCCTTAATCTCTGCTGCCAGAAACTTCTTTATTCCACTTTTGATCATATTGGCAGTGGTTTTTACATCATCAACGCCACTTTCAAACAAAAAACCTTCCAAATCATCAATCTCAGAAAAAACAGGCAAACCTCTATCAAGCACAAAAATCTTCTTAAAGACATCATGCACAAATTCGGTATCATTTTCATATTTTTCTATAAAATCATCAACTGTTGTATCCATTTTCTTTGCCAACTGTTTGAGGCGTTTTCTATCCGTTGGTAATTTCTGCGTCTGTTTTTCATCCTCAAGCTGCAATTTATGCTCAATTCTTCTTAAAAAAAGATAGATATCCTTTAGCTTCTCACCTTCTTCTAAAAAACCCAAACTCTTTAGCAAAACAAGCCCATCAACGGTTGATATATGTTTAAGCCTATCAAATTTAGCACCAAAAATAAGCTGAAAATAGTTAAGAATAAACTCAATCTCTCTAATGCCCCCCCTGCCTTTTTTAACATCGATCTTTGCAGGATCGATTATGCTTTCAACAGGCGTTTGTGTATACTTTTTAATCTTAAACAGCAGGCTTCTAATCTGATCTATATACTCAATATCTATCGATTTTCTATAAACAAAAGGCTCAATTCTTTCTTTAAACTCCTTTGCTACCTTTTCATCCCCTGCAGAAAATCTTGCTTTAACTAAAGACAGTCGCTCCCATGGCTGACCAAATGTTTCATAGTAGTTTTCATACTGGTCTATACTCATCGACAGCGGATAGGCATTGCCCCCGGGTCTTAGCCTGACATCCACTCTGTAAACAAAACCACCCTCTTTATTTGCGGATAGAATTGAGACAATATGTGCTGCAAGCTTATTGTAAATCTCAGACTTTTTCTTTTCCTTGTGAACAAACAATAGGTCTATATCGCTTGAAAAATTTAGCTCTCTATTTCCCAGTTTACCCAGACCAATAACACAAAAACCTTTTTTATATTCACTATTGAGTTTTAGCTTTGAGATAGCAATATCAACAGCAGACTCAATTAATGCATCAGCAAGATTGCTTAGCTCCTCTAAAATCTCTACAAAATCGCACACATTGATAATTTCTCTTGTTGCAATCCTTAGATACTCCCTTTTTCTGAAATATCTCAAAAGATATTCCTGTTTTTTTACATCTCTGGCTGATTTGAGAAGTTCACTTATTTCTTTTAAGTAAACATCCTTTGTTTTCAACTTCTCAAGTGTATCTTTCTCTATCAACCAGAATAAAAGCTCTGGATTGTTTATCAAAAAAAGAGACAGTGTATTTGATTGGCAGAAAATACCAAACAGTATATCTGCAATTACGGGAAAACTTATAATCAGTTCAAAGACAGTGGATTTTGCTGTTGAATTCTTTATAAAGTCATCAAAGTAGGAGATTGCTTTGTCAGGCTGGGCACACCTTTCAAAAGCCTTTAGAAAAACAGAAAGGGAAGCCTCAAGCTCCCATTTTAAACCATATACAGATGTTATGTGAAGTATAATGCGGTAGGCCCGTTTTTTATCCTCAAAAATATCTATAAGCTGCTTTAGTTTAACAGCTCATCACCTCTAAAATCTCACTTCCTGCTCAATTCTCTTTTTGAATGCCTCTGTTGATTCCACTTCTTTTTTCTCAGGCATCAGTTTGCCCTTAAACAGAAGCAGGATTGGAGATGCAATAAAAATCGAGGAGTAAGTTCCAGAAATTATACCCACAAGCAGAGCAAAAGACATACCCTTTAGCGCATGACCACCAAACAGAAATAGTGAAATAACGACAAACAGCGTAGTGCCAGCTGTTAAAACGGTTCTGGATAATGTTTCACTTATACCTCTATTTATAGCTTCTTCGTTGGATAGATTCCTGTTCTGTCTGACTTTTTCCCTTATTCTATCAAAAATAACAATTGTATCGTTTACAGAATAACCAACTATAGTAAGAATAGCCGCCACAACATCCAATGTAAACTCATATCCAAATAACGATAAAAATCCAACGGTAATCAAAACATCGTGAATCAAAGCAACTATGGCTCCCACAGCAAACCTGTATTGAAATCTAATCGTTATATAGATCAAGATAGCAAGCAGCGATAAAACAATAGCTATAATTCCCTTATCCCTGAACTCCTTGCCAATCTTTGGGCCAACCATATCCACTTCCAAAATTTTATAATGACTTCCAAATACGGGATCTAAAAGCTTTTTTAATACAGCCTCGATGCTTGATGTGGTGGATGATGTTGAGACCTTGGTATAGATAATAAACCTCTTATTGGACGATCCAATATTTTGAATCTTTGAATCTTTAAATATCTTTGAATCCTTAATGGCATCTCTTAGTTTTGTTATCTGGATGGGTTTATCAAAGGCAAGCTGAATAGATGTGCCTCCTTTAAACTCTATTCCAAACTTAGGGCCTTTAATAACCAAATTTCCAATGCCTATAATGATAAGCAAAAGCGATAGTGCCGCAGCTACCTTAAATTTTGAAACAAAATCTATGAAAATATTTGGTTTGACAATCTGAATCATGGCATTCTCCTAAATACTTAACTTTTGTGGTCTGAATTTATAAAGCACAATATCAAATACAGTCTTGGTAAATGTTACGGCTGTAAAGATATTGGCAAGTAATCCTATTGCCATCGTAATTGCAAAACCCTTAACCGGTCCTGAGCCAAACTGATACAAAATCAAGGCTATAATCAATGTAGTAATATTTGCATCAAGAATCGTAATAAACGCCCTATCGTATCCTGTGTTTACAGCATCATGCACACTGCGGCCGATCAACAGCTCTTCCCTGATCCTCTCATAAATAAGCACATTGGCATCAACGGCCATTCCCACCGTTAAAGCAATACCTGCAAGGCCTGGCAAGGTTAATGTTGCATTAAGCATAACCATAGCTCCAAAGATAATCACAATATTTAACGCCATTGCAACATCGGCAAGCAAACCCGATAACCTGTAGTAAAAAATCATAAAGATAATTACTGCCAGAGCTCCAAAAATCATTGCCTTTTTGCCCTTTTCTATCGATATCTTACCCAACGATGGCCCGATTGTAACTTTCTGTAAAATTTTAACGGGGGCTGGCAATGACCCACTTCTTAGAACAAGTGCTAAATCGTGCGCTTCTTCAAGTGTAAAATTACCAGTAATCTGACCCCTACCGCCACCTATTCTACTTTGAATTACAGGTGCTGAATAGATAACATTATCAAGCACAATAGCCAATCTCTTACCTATATGGGTTGCTGTAAATTTAGCAAATATCCTGGCACCTTCAGAATTGAGCTCAAATGCCACATAGGGCTGATTGAGTGTGCCACCAAATCTCACAGAGGCGTTTGTTATCATATCACCTGTAATAACAGGCTCCTTTTTTACTACAAACGGTATTTTTGTGACTTCTCCAGTGGTTGGATCCCTTTTGATTTCATATAAAATTTCATCATCTGGTGGTAAATTGCCATTTAACGCATCTGCAACACTGACAGAGTCATCAACAAGGTGCAATTCAAGCCGTGCTGTTTCACCAAGTAATCTTACCGCCCTGTTGGCGTTTTTAATACCTGGTAGATCGACGACTATATGATCCTCTCCAGCTCTAACAACTGTAGGTTCTGTCACACCAAACTGATTTACCCTGTTTCTGATTACACTTATAGCCTGCTGAACAGCTTCCTCTTTTATTTTTTGAACAATCTTCTGTTTGAGTTTAATTACTATAGGATTGTTATCAGACACAATCTGATAATTGGGGAGATTTGACATAATAAGGTTGATGGCTCTTTGTAAGTCTTTGCTATCGACAAGATGAATCCTTATGCTGCCATCACTGCCCGGTATCACCTGATCAGCTGCAATTTTTGCGTTTGTTAAAGCCTGCTGAAGATTGTTTGCCGCCATTGAAACCTTTGCAAAAACAGCCTTATCAGTTTCAACACCCAGAACAAGATGCATTCCACCTTTAAGATCCAGTCCTAAATTGATTGTATCTGTGGGCAAAAGATTGCCAAACAGCTCAGAGATATATTTTGCATTCTTCTTGCCAACAATTGTAGGCAGCGTGTATGCGCCAAATATTGCAACGATGATTAATACAATAACAAGTTTAATCCAAGTAGAAGTTTTCATAGCCTACCCCTACTGTTTTGACATTACACTATTTTTTGAAATTTTTATGTTAACTCCATCTGCTATTTCTATAACAAAATTATCCTCATTAACCTTTACAATAGTGCCATAAATGCCACTTGAGGTGATAATCTTATCTCCCCTTTTAAGCGATTCTATAAACTCCTTATGCTTTTTTCTCTGTTTTTGCTGGGGCAGAATCAAAAACACATAAAAAACAACGATAATTAGTAGCAGTGGAACAATCTGTGCAATCATGCCTGGCTGATGTGGACTGCCTGCAGCATATGCAGCTGGAATTAGATCAAACATAAACCCTCCTTACCTTCTTCCAAGTAAATAAAAAATAACCGTTAGGATTATACTTAAAATAATGCTTGTTGCAAGTGGAAAGTAAAATGTGAAGTTTCCTCTTTTTATGACAATATCACCGGGCAACTTGCCAAAAGGGAGTTTCGTTATCTGCGGAAGATAGGCTACAACAAGCCCCATAACGATAAATAAAACACCTATAATTATCAACATCCTACCAAACTCGCTCATAACCGTCCTCCAACAACACAACTGCATAGGCACTAACACCTTCACCCCTTCCTTCAAAACCCAGCAATTCTGTAGTAGTGGCCTTTACATTAACCCTATTTGAATCTATTTCTAATGCATTTGCTATATTTTTTTCCATGGCCTTTTTGTAAGGTGAAATTTTGGGTTTTTGCAAAACAACAGTAGCATCAATATTTTCCACAAAAAAACCAGCCTCCTCTATAGCTTCTTTTATCCTTTTTAGAAAAAATAAACTCTTTATACCTTTATACTTTGGGTCTGAATCGGGAAAAAGCTCACCAATATCGCCCATTCCCAAAGCTCCAATTAAGGCATCACATATAGCATGAACAAGGCAATCTGCATCCGAATGCCCGATTAAGCCGTATTCATAATCGATACATACACCACCCAAAATCAACGGATATCCTTCAGAAAACCTATGCACATCGTATCCAAAGCCTACCCTAAAAGACATCTGACTATTTCTATATCCTCTTTTGTAGTAATTTTAATATTTGTTCTTTTACCTTCCACTACCCTTACGGAGCCGAAATATTTTTCCCACAATCCAGCCTCATCTGAATAATACTCACCCTTTTTAGTAGCCTCTTCCATAGCCTCTATAAGCTTTTTTCTTAAAAAACCCTGAGGCGTCTGGGAGATAAAAATCCTGCTTCTGTCAAGGCTATACAACGCAAAGCCGTTTTCCACATGCTTTATTGTTTCAAAAACAGGATAGGCGCAAATAACAGCCTCATAATCTTTTAAAGCATCTATCAGTCTCTGCACAATGGCTTTATCTATCAGGGGTCTTGCTGCATCATGAATTAAAACATACTCGCTTTTTAAAGCATTTATACCGTTATAAACAGAATCCATTCTCTCTTTTCCGCCTCTTGTCACTCCAACACCATCGCCGTATCTGTTTTTTACAAACTCAACATCCTCTTCTTTAACCACAACAACCACATCGCCAAACCCTTTTAATAATTCAACGCTATAATCAAGCACAATTCTATCATCCTTAATTTTAGCAAACTGTTTTTTTGCACCAAATCTATTGCCACTGCCTGCAGCAACAATAACACTACCGATATTCATTCTAAAACCTTAAATTTTCTGAAAGCATCCTCCATTGCTTTATCGGTAATCTGTGTATAGATCTGGGTGGTCGTAATTGAGCTGTGCCCCAGCATCTCCTGCACGGCTCTTAGGTTTGCACCGTTTTCAATCAAATGCGTGGCAAACATATGTCTTAATTGGTGTGGATGGATATCATAGCCTTTCTGCCTGAATTTCCTTTTTACTATCTTCCAGATCCCTTGCCTGCTAAAAGGTCTGCCCCTGTTTGAGATAAACAGAAAGTCAGTTTCTAAAGCGCCTTTATAACGGGATCTCTCATTTAAAATATAGCTTTTCAGCTTTTCCAGTGTTTTTAAAGCCACCGGCACAAATCTCTCCTTGCCACCTTTTCCCTTAACCTTTATAAAACCTGCATCAAATATTATATCCTTCACCCTCAGTGATACAACCTCAGAAATTCGCAAACCACAGGCATACATAAGCTCTATTATCAAACCATCCCTTTTTGAATCACAAACAGATGCAATAACCTCAAAGGGTATGTAATAAGGCGGTTTTCTGTTGTGCCTGATATTTTTTAATTCAACCTCAAAATCGATTTTGCCCTCTTTTAGCAAAAACTTCAAGAAAGAGCGGATAGATGAAAGCTTTCTGTTTATCGTTGCAGGTTTGTAATCCTTCAAAAAAAGCTCATCCACAAAACCACTGATATTTACCTTATTAAAATCCATATCGCTAAAAAAGACAGCAAACTCCTTTAAGTCTGCCATATATGAGGCTATTGTGTTTTTGCTTAAACCCTTTAGCTTTAAATGAAAGATAAACTCATCAACAAGCTTATCTATAGCCATATTTTTTCAAAATAGCTTTGATTTTATCTGAATAATCCTTTTTAGAAACAATACCTATACTGACATGCTGTTTAAAAAGTTTTTTTGCAAAATCCCTAACATCCTGATAGCTAACACTATTTATCATTTTTGTTGCATAAATCCACGGCAGATCTTTAACGCCTCTCATATATGAATCAGACAGTGCTGCTGCAATAGATTGAGGGGTCTGAAGCGAAATATACTTGCTGTTTATAAAAAACTCTTTTGCTGTCTCAACCTTTTTGGGCGTTATATATTTATCAAAGGCTTTTATATCCTTAAAAATCCTATCTATTGCATCAAGTGTAAATTTATTTTGTGTTTGCAGTCCTATAACAAACACACCACCATCCGGTAATGGATAGTTAAAAGCAAAAACAGAGTATGCGTAGCCATGAAGTGTTCTGATGTCATGCGGCAAGAAGGCATCTAAATTTCCTGCAAGCAGATACGAAAGAATCTTTGCCACATAATACTCTTTTTTGCAGCAACCCACAGAAGGAAACGCTATGTATATGTAGCTCTGCTTGGTTGGTTTTACAATATCTTTAACCACTGAGCTATCGTTAAATTGGGTTTTTTCAAATGTAACAATATTTTTTGCAGGCTTCAAAAAGGAAAAGTAAAGTCGTATCTTATCAACAATATTTTTATCTACATCTCCACTGACAGAAATCACCATATTGTTGGATCTGAAAAATTTATCTGCAAAAGCTTTAGCATCTTTAGCAGTCGTTGCTTTCAAACCCTCAATAGTGCCAATGGAGCTGTGAGATATGCTTTTTTGTCTTATCAGCCCTACAAAAGCTGCATGAATTGCAAGGTAATCCTTATCGTTAAGCAATGCCTTTTTGCTATTGATCGCCTCTGTTTTTACCTCTTCAAAATTCTTCTTATCAAAACGCGATTTTAATATTTCACTCAAAAGACACATCATCCTGTCGAGTTTACTTTTCTCTACCACAGCAGAAATCGTTATAAACCCCTTTGAAACAGATATTCCACTGACAATGCCCGCCTCATCAAACTTTTCTTTTAACTCATCATAACTCAAATGCTTTGTATCGCAATTTTCAAGTGATTTTGCTGTAAGATAAGCCTCACCAAATTTGCTTTTTTTATCAAAGATGCTACCAGCCTTAATCTTTATGTTCACACAAACAAGCGGCAAACCCTTTTTTGGATAGATGCGGTATGTTAAAGCGTTGCTTAATGTTCCTTCAATAAGTTCAGCTTTTGCACTAAACCCGATCAAGAAAAATAGCATCAAAAAAAATACGATTTTTCTCATCTTAAACTCCCCCTGTAGGCTGGCAAAGCTGCATTAAATTTAACCTTTTGCGGAATGAGATATACATCGGTTTCTTTTGTTTGAATAAAATACTTATTTGCCACCTTTATAATCTCTGCTTTGTCTATTTTATCTATAATCTTCATGTAGTTTTTATAATAATCCAACAGACCAAATGCAGCATAAAACGCCTCGTTGTAATTACTGCTGCCCAATGTTTCGTTTGATAAAAGATAATCCATCTTTGCCTTCTGTTTTGCTATTACTATAAGCTTATTTGGAAAATTGCCCTTTTTGATCTTCTCCAAAACCTTCAAAATCGCCTCTCTTGCATCCTTGAAGCTGTATTTATCCGATATATCACCAAAAATCTCAAATAAACCCTTATCGTAAATCCTGCCTTCATTGCCACCATCTATCGAAGCAAAAATATGCTCTTTTCTAACAAGTTGATCATACATAAGTGCTGTTTTGCTATCAAACAGGATATAGCTTATAACATCTAAAACAGGTGTATCTTTATCATAAATTGGTGGAATCTTAAAAGCCATTGCAATTTTTTTAAATTTGGCTGGTTTTGTAATATATGCAATCCTTCTTCCAAGCTGCACAGGTTCTTTTGTTATGTGCCGCACAATCTTCTTTGGTTTTAAGCCCCCAAAAATATCTTTAATCTCATCAATAGTTTTTTTGATATCTATATCACCGCTAACAACCAAAACAGCGTTATCAGGTGCATAGTAGTGCCTGTAATAACCTCTTAACTCATCAATTGTATAATGCCTTATATCGTATGCAAAGCCGATAGGTGTCCATCTATAAGGTGATGCTTTATAGGCGATGTTGTGAAGCGTAAAATACAAAAAGCCGTCTGCGTTATTGTCTATACGCCAGAGCCGCTCCTGATAAACAACGCTGCGCTCTTTCAAAAACTTACTCTTTTCAAGATTTAAATGCTCCATATTATCCGCATAAAAACTTAAAACATCACTCAAAGCCTTCTTTGATATCGTCGTAAAATAAATCGTATAATCAAACGATGTCTGGGCGTTATCGATGCCGCCGTATCGTGTCGTAAGTTTATCGATATAGCCATCAGGATGATGTTTTGCCCCTCTAAAATTCATATGCTCAAGCATATGAGAAATCCCTGTGATGGAGTTATACTCATCCACGCAGCCAACCCTGTAGATAACCGTCACATTGACAATAGGCAGAGAACTATCCTTTCTCAAATAAACCTCAAGGCCGTTTTTTAATTTAAAATGATTGTAGTTATAGGCAAAAGCATCGACTGAGAAAAAAATAAGCAACAAAACTACAATCAGCCTGCGCATACAAAACTCCCTATCATCGATGTGCTATTGCCAAAGTTAACCTTGGGTGGTTTGGTTTGAGCTGGTTGCACTTTAAAATATGGATACGGTTTCAAGCCCATCCTGTCAGCTATGATATTTGCAGGAATAGAGCGAATCGTGGCGTTGTAAATTTTAACAATATCGTTATATCTCTTTCTTGCAACAGCGATTCTATTCTCTGTGCCCTCAAGATTATCCATTAGCCTTGTAAACTCCTCATTGGCTTTAAGTTGCGGATATTGCTCAACAATAAGCAACAATCTGCCAATTGCACCCTCTAAATTGTTGCTGGCTTTGATTTCCTCCTGCGGCGTTTTTGCATTGATTAGTTGAGATCGGGCTTTTGCCACATACTCAAAGATCTCCTTCTCATGCTGGGCATAACCCTTTACAACATTAACCAAATTAGGTATTAAATCAGCCCTTCTTTTCAGCTGTATATCAACATCGCTCCAGGCTGCTTCAACCTCCTCCTGCAGTCTTATAAGCTTATTATAGGTCGAATAGTAGTAAACCCCTACAACAATCACCAAAAACAGCAATACGGAAATTGCGGCAAGCACACCTTTCATAAACCTTCACCTCCTGTTTTTCTACCAGCTACCACCAACGCCTCCTCCTCCTGTTGTGCCTCCACCAAAACCACCAAATCCGCCACCCATTCCACCACCGAAGCCACCGCCAAAGGTGTTATCCCAATCGCTTCTGTAGCTACCCCTGCCACCAACAAGTATAAACGGTAAAATCGTTGGTGCAAGAAAAAATAAAACGGCTATCAATAGAAAAATATCAATACTATCTAAACCTCCGCTTTTTACTTTTTTGGGTTTTAGATAACCGGTTAACTTAACATGATAGGCATCGGCAATAATCTTTGCAATTGCCATCGTGCCATTAAAAATCCCCTTATCATACTCACCCTTTTTAAAATAGGGCAAAATATAGTTATCCCTGATCCTGCCAAGCAATCCATCAGGCAAGATCCCCTCCATCCCATAGCCTGTATCAATTCTTAGTTTTCTATCGCCTATATCAACAAGAAACAAAACACCGTTATCCTTACCTTTCTTGCCAATTCCCCACTTTTGAAACATGTCAACAGAATAGTCAAATATATCACTATCAGGCGGCAGTTTTTTTATTGTCACAATGCTAAATTCAACCGATGTTTTCTGCTCAAGCTCCCTTAATAAAATCTCAAGCTTCTTTCTGGTCTGCGGCTTTAAAACAGAAGCAAAATCATTTACAAAACCAACAGGCTGTGGAATTTCGTAAGCAATTGCAGCTATAGCAACAAACAATAACAAAAATATACTAAGACAAAATCTTGTCAGATATCTCAACAAGCTGCTCAACCTCCCTCAAATATCCTTTAAACACCTCAAGCAACCTCTCAAACGGCAACTTCTCTGAATCCCTCAAAATCTTAAAAGCCTCAAGACTCACGCCAAAGGTTTCTTCAAACACCTCAATCAATGTAGCATCGTTTATGAGTTTACCCTTAAGTCTTAAAAGGTTTCTCAAAATCAACAGAAAGTTATACATCGAACGGTATGCAATGTTGTCGACTATTCTTCTTTCAAGCGGCAAATCGATAAACGCCCCTTTCAGGTTTAACAGTTTGCTTCTAAGCTCAAACTCTATCTGTCGCCTCAAATTTTCATCATTAACATCTATATCTTCTAAAACATTTTTGCCATAAAGAATTTCGCCGTTTTCTTTAAACTCCAGCATCTCCATACAGAATACATCAGCGGCATCTTTAAAAAAACGCTCATTTACCACAAGCGGCGTGGAGTAGGTTTTCTTAAATTTTTTGTAAATTCTTTTGATTGCAAGTAGATCCTCAGGCTCAACCCTATCAAGCACGATAAATACGCCGTTTTTATTGATAAATGATGTAACACCTACGTTGTGCAAACCCACGCTGATCAATCGCTCTTTAAACTCATTCTTCAGCTGCTCAACAAACTCATTCATTGACTACCCCTTAAACTGTAAAATTCATCTCTAAATGCTTTAAATCTACCCTCAAGTATAGCCTTTCTTGCTTTTTTTACAAGGTTTATGTAGTAATACAGGTTATGGATCGAGGCAAGTGTATAAAACGATAGCTCCTTTGCCTTAAGCAGATGCCTTAGATATCCCCTTGAGAAATTCCTGCAGGTGTAGCAGCCACAACCCTCCTCAATCGGTCTATCATCAAACCTGTATTCAAGCCTTTTAATATTCACAATCCCGTATTTTGTAAAAAGTGTTCCGTTTCGGGCGTTTCTTGTGGGCATAACACAATCAAACATATCCACACCCATACCTATCAGTTCCACTATATTTTCAGGCTTGCCAATACCCATAGCATACCTGGGCTTGTTCTGCGGCAAAATCTCATTTACAATCGGCACAACCCGATACATATCCTCAACCGGTTCACCCACACTCAAGCCACCTATAGCAAAACCTTCAAAATCCATTTCAGACATCTCTAAGGCAGCAGTTTTTCTTAAGTCATCAAATACGCCACCCTGCACTATTCCAAACAACGCCGTTAGAGGAAAATCCTCTCTTGCTTTTAGAGATCTTTTTGCCCAGTTTAGCGTTATATCCAGAGATTTTTTAACATAATCCTTATCCATCGTATAAGGCGGGCATTCATCCAGAACCATTGCAATATCGCTTCCCCAGCGGGATTGCAGCTGCACAACATACTCAGGCGAGAAAAAATGGCTTGAGCCATCTAAATGAGACTTAAAGTAAACACCTTCTGGGTTTATGCTCCTAAAATCACTCAAGCTAAACACCTGAAAACCGCCGCTGTCAGTTAGAATGCCCCTATTCCACCCCATAAACTTATGCAGACCGTCAAGTTTCTCTATCGTTTCAATCCCCGGCCTTAAATAGAGATGATATGTGTTAGACAAAATGATCTTTGCACCAACAGCCTTAAGCATACAGGGAAGAATAGCCTTTACAGAGGCGTTTGTGCCAACCGGCATAAAGATAGGCGTTTCTATTTCAATGCCACCAATTTTGATAACACCGGCTCGTGCCTCACCGTCGGTTTTTATAAGTTCAAAGGAAAAGCTCATTTAAGTTTACCTATGACAAGCCTGTTATCTTCAAGAAGCGGGGCATAGAGTTTTGCATTGCTAACTAAAATATCAGCTGCAGGTGTGTGAAAATCTTTAACAACTTTAAAACCATCAAAAGAAAAATCCATAACCACAACCCTGCCCGTTCTATAATCAGACAGAAAAATCTTATCCTTGTAAATTGAAATGCCGTCAAATCCACTCAAGCCATTAAGCCTAAAGCTTTTCAGAATTTTTCCATCAACAGAAATCTCATCTATCACAGGGCTTGAAAATGAAACAACCAAAAAAGCGTTGAGTTTTTTTGAATAGGTTATGCCGTTTGGCTCAAAACCTTTTTCAAACCTGCAAAAAATAGTCGCCTTCCCATTATTTAAAGCATAAACCACATCGTTTGCTGTATCGGTAACAAATGCAGTGGAATTAATCACATAGATATCATTCAAAAATTTTGCCCCTTTGATATCAAAACAGCTTCTCTTTTTTGTTATCAGATCCACAACACACACCCTGTCTAAATCGGCAATAAACAAACTGTTTTTATAAACAAACAAACCCTTTGGTGCTTTGAGTTTATCAATAAATTTATACTCAAGGATATTGCCGTATCTATCAAGCCTTGTAATAAATCCATCCAAATCTGGATTTGCAGGCGATGATCCGATATTAGAAACATAAAGATAGCCGTTATAGATTGCTATGCTTTCTGGGTGTTTTAGTCCAACAACCTCATTATCGTTAACAAACTTAAAACTCGTTAACAAAACAATTAAAAGAAGTGCAACAGCCACAACTACATTTCTATGTTTTAAAAATGACATCTAACGCTCCTGCCACTAATGGTTTTAAGTGGTGGTTTTTTGTTTTTACATATATTTTTTGCCTTTTTACACGATCTATAAAAAGGGCATGCAAAGCTCATATCAATCTTTAACACATCAAGCGTTGTCTGTTTGTAATTCATATCAAAGTCAAGCATCGAGTTAACAAGAAAAGCCGTATATGGATGAAAAGGATTATTTAAAATATCTCCTGTTTTGCCCATTTCAACTATTCTACCGTCAAACATCACCATCATCCGATCACTAAAAGGCAAAAGCTCAAGGTCGTGTGTAATAAAAATCACCGTTGTTGAGTTTTTTTCATTGAGTTTTTTCAATGTTTTTATAATCTTAAATTTTGTGAGATTGTCAAGCGCTGATGTAAACTCATCTGCAAGAATCACATTCGAAACAAGCAAGGATGAAGCAATTAGCACTCTCTGCTTCATGCCACCGCTTAAGGCCGGAGGGTAGGATTTTAACACACCCTCAACATCATCAAACCCCACATCATGCAAAACGGCTTTGATTTTATCTAAATCTTTTATTATCTCCTTCAGTTGAGACTCAACTCTAAAAAGCGGATCAAGCGAATCTGAAACATTTTGAGGGATTAAAGAAATTCTCTCTTTGACTTTAACAACACCGTCAAATTTTAAAGGATAAAAACGCCACAGTCCGCTTAAAATCCTGCCAATGGTGGTTTTGCCTGCGCCGGATTCTCCAACAATTGCAAAAAATTCACCCTCATTTACATTAAAATGAATATCCTCAATGACAGTTCTGCTGGAGTAATATGCCCTTTCTATATCAAGGCTACATACCATTAAGTTCTCTGAGTTTTCTTTCCTCTTCTTTGGCTTTTGCAAGAAGTTTATCTTTTAGGCTGCTATCCTTCAGCGATAAAAGGCGTATGGCAAACAAAGCGGCGTTTTTTGCGCCCTTTTTGCCTATACCAAATGTTGCAACAGGTATGCCACGCGGCATCTGTGCTATAGAAAATAACGCATCAAGCCCCATCAAATCACTTGCAACAGGCACACCCAAAATCGGTTTAGAAGTGTATGCTGCAATAACGCCTGGAAGTGCGGCAGAAAGCCCCGCTATAACAATTGCACACTCAAACTCATCATCAATTTTTTTTGCCACCTCTATAGTTAAAGAAGGCGATCTGTGAGCTGATGTTATAAATGTTTCATAATCAACATTGAACTCATCTAAAATCTCTTTTGCAGCATCAACAATCTCTTGATCGCTCAAACTACCCGCAACAATGGCAACCTTCATAATATGCCCTTATAACTGTATTAATTGCTCAATTTTGAGATTTGCATCCTGCAGCGTATTAACAATTCTAATAACGGTATTGAGAAGCTCATAAATCTTAACAATCCTTGCTGTCAAATCATCGATCACCTCTGCATGCTCATTAATGGCAAGGCTGTTTTCATTTAAAGACTCTGCTATTTCATTTGATTTATCATTGATTTTTAAGAAAATATCGGCAAAGTCATTAAAATCCTGCCTCAATTGATCTAAAAAACCTTTAACAGACTCAACCTTTTCCACTGTGGAGAGTAGCTTGTTGTTGAAATCGTATAATACATCCTGAATATTATCGGTAATGCTATCCGTTTTATTGGCAAGTTTTTTAATCTCATCTGCAACAACGGCAAAGCCCTTGCCCTTCTCACCAACCCTTGCTGCCTCAATTGCAGCATTTAGTGCAAGCAGGTTTGTCTGCTTGGCAATATCGGATATACTGCTTGCTGCTTTATTGATATCCTCCGTAATCGATGTCAAACCCTTAATGCTTTTAACAAAATCCTCAATCTCGGTTGTTCTACCCTCAATCTCTTCGTTTCTTGTTGCAACCTTACCTGCCACATCATTTACATTGAGGTTAAACTCCTCAAAGTCGCTGTTTATCTTTGAAACATTATTTGCCATACCCTTGAGGTTGCCCTCCATCTCCTCAAGCGAGGCAGAGAAGGTCTTCATCTGATCTTCCAAAAACTCTATGTCGTGCGCAATAATCTTAAAACTTTCAAGTGTTGCCGTAGAAACAAATGAGCTTTTTACCACACCTTTGGATAGTTTTCTTATTGCATTAACGGTCTTTGCATCTTTTACCATCATGGCTATCACCTGCTTATCTCATCGATTATGTCAGCGCCACATCTCAAAGAACCCAGCCAGTTTAAAAACATATCCACTGCCTTGCCTCTAAAAACAGCCCCATGCTGTGGTGCAATCATTTTGGGATTTAAAGCCCTTACCCTGTTTATATAGTGTTTGCATACATTTGATGAGGCAATATATCGCTTATGAAACCCTTCCATTATTGATACATGTGAGTTAAAGTTATCATCATCAACAAATAGATACCTTTGAGAGCCAAAAACAGCTGCACCGATATCAGAATTAAACAGAATCTGAGATTTTTTATCGAAAGCCACATGATTACCCGGTGAATGCATAAAATGTGCAGGGATTATATCAAGGCCTGCAACAGATACACCACCATCACCAACACCTTTTATGCGGCTTAGATCGGTAATACCGAAATGCGGCAAAAACCTAACCCACAGCTCAGAGATATAGATATCGGCACTTGTTACAGATAACCACATAGGAATACCAGAGCTTACATCTGGGTCTTGATGGGAGAAAAATATAAAATCTATATCATCGAGGTCTATATATTTTGTCACATTGGATACAACCTTTGGAAAGATGTGGATGCCACCCGGGTCAAGCAAGATGCCCCTGCCGTTATCCACAATAAGGTATTGGTTGGTTTGAATCATTCCTTCTTCAGCCTGCCCCCATCCAAGCCAGATAAATTTATGCTCACCGTCATCATAAAGCAGTTCACCATTCTCAATATCAACCTCTGAATTGGGTTTTGTGTTGTATTCTCCCATTGCTACCTCCTTCAATATTTCTTTGTTAAAAAATAACATCCTCATAAAAAAAAGTCAACAAATCAAAACATGAAAGTATAAATAATTTAATTATATTTAATTTAAAAATTATTTCTTATAATGAAAAAAAAAAAATCGAGAAAATATAACATATAAAGAAATTACTGTTTGACAAAATGTAAATACGGGTGTAAAAGTTAAGTAAAATTTAACAGTGTCTTTTTTATTTTAATCTCAAAGGAGGCGCTGATGGAGGCAGACCGTAGAATGGAAATTTTGTTAAGTTCCAATGTTTTTCAGCACATTTTCTACCTATCCTACGAAACAAAATCAAGAAAAATAATAGACATCTCACAATCATTAGAAAAACTATTAGATTTCTCAAAAGCAGAACTAAAACAAAAAACAGCCGATGAGATTTTTTCAAAAGAAGGTTTAGACAACATCGAAAAACAACTTGATGAAGATGGTTCAATAACATTAGAGATAAAAACAAAATCTAAAGCTATAAAGATTCTAAAAGCAACTGTTGAAAGCAGTTTTGTAAACAACACTCCCGTTAACTTATTAATCTTAAGCGATATCACCAAAGAAGAAATCTTCAAGACATTCTATCAACTCTTAAGTAAAATCAACAACTCCATCATCACAAGCACAACAAAGGATGGCCTTTTTGAAGATATAAGCAAAAAACTCATCTCTCAAAAATACATAGAGCTTGTTGTTGTACTTTCAATCAAACCAAATATGGTAAAGGTTGAAAACTATGCAGGAAGGGGTAAATATGTTGAAAATCTCATAAAAAATGCCTCCGATGTCATAAAAACAATCAACTACGGACCGCTTTTTGAGGCCTTCAGGACATCAGACATCCACATAAACCCCGACACAGACTCAAACCCAGAGGTCTCTGATTGGAAAATAGATATGCTTTCTTTTGGATTTAGATCAAGCTGTTATATTCCACTGAGCGATTCAGGCGGCAAATATATGCTATGTATTTATTCATCCATACCATTTTTTTTTGATAGCTACATAATAGATGTACTAAAAGAAATGCAAAACGATTTGAATTTTGCACTTAGCAATATAGAAAAACTGTTTTTTAAAGATATCTTCTACACAGCCATCCAGCAAAAGGATTGGGTTTTAATTACAGACTTCGATGGCAATATCACCTATGTCAATGAGTCTGTTGAACAACTCTCAGGCTATACAAAAAAGGAACTAATAGGCAGCAAACCCTCTATCTTTAAATCCGGTTTATATGACAACGAATTCTACAAAAGTATGTGGGATACAATAACACTGGGTAAAGCATTTAAAGGCGTTATAGTAAATAGACATAAAAACGGTGAGTTATATCAACTCTACCATACCATTGTTCCCATACAAAAAGCTGGCAGGATTTCCCACTTTGTTGCCATATCAAAGGATATATCAAGAGAGATGTATTTAGAGGAAGAAATCAGGAAATTTAAATACTACGATCAACTTACAGGCCTTCTTAACGAAAAGGGTTTTGAGCTTGAAGCAGAAAAATTAACACAAAAGAGCTTAAGCAAAGACAAGCAAAAAGGTATCATAACCATCGATATATTTGACTTCTCAAAACTCAACAACATCTATGGTGTATATACCTGCGATAGGCTGCTTAAAGAGATAGCCTCAAAACTAACAAAAAAAGGCCTTGTAGTAGGACGGGTTGGAGATGATGAGTTTGCCATGTTTAACTTCTACTCAAGCCTTAAGGAAATAGAAAACGACATAGCAAATATAATTGAATTTTTCTCAAAATCCATAGATGTGGATAGCTACAAAATAAAAACCCATATAAACATAGGGGCTGCTGTTGATACAGAGAATAGATTAGACATAAGAACACTGCTTTCGCATGCTACAACCGCCATGGCAGCAGCCAAACAACAGGGGGCTAACAACTTTAAAGTTTACAATCCTCAACTTAACGAGATTATTCACAAAGATCACGAAACATTAAACCTCATTTCAGAATCACTCACAAAAAAATACTTTACATTCTTCTTGCAGCCTATATACAACAACAATGAAGAGATTGCTGAATTTGAATCATTGGCAAGAATCGACCATCCACAAAAAGGCTTATTATCGCCCTATTTCTTTATCGATCAGCTTGAAACATCCCACTATCTTGTGCAGTTTGAAGAGTTTCTTATAAACACAATTCCGCAATATTTAGATTCAGTTCACAAAAAGGCAGGCAAATTTATACCAATCAGTATCAATCTTTCAATGAGAAACCTGAAAGAGGGCAGGATTTTTGATATTTTAAAGCAGCTTAGCGATGAATACAGAAAACACCTCATATTAGAGGTAACAGAGCGTATGTTTGCAGACGATATTGACTCAGCTATGAATATGCTAAAAAACCTCAAGGATAGGGGTTTTAAAGTAATGATCGATGATTTTGGAACAGGTTATTCATCACTAAGCTATCTACACCTCTTGCCCATCGACGCCATAAAGATAGATATAAGTTTTATAAGGAGGATAACAGAAAATGAGAAGGTAAAATCCATTGTCCAGACAACGATAAACCTTGCAAAAAAGCTTAATTTTGGCTCTGTTGCAGAGGGCGTTGAAACAAATGAGCAGTTGAGAATTTTAAAGGGTTTTGGATGTGATCTGTATCAGGGGTATTACTTTGCCAAGCCTATGCCGCTTGATGAGATATTAAAGATTGTTTAAGGAGGGCGTATGAAAAATGTCAGTTTAGGTAAATTATTTTTTTATTCAACGGCTGTTGTATTTATCGTTTCTATTATTCTTATTGCATCAAATTTCTTTATCGCTACATCTGTAAAACACCACATAAACCATACAAGAAATATTGACCTTGCAACATTGAAACTTACACATAAAATAACTGTTGGTATAACAGAAACAGAAAAACTCATAAACAGGGCTTTGAGGGATAAATATGCTAAAGCACAATTCAACAGTGTCGTTCAACAAACAGAAAGCTACATAAACAAAGCTATCGAGAAAGAAAAAGCAAACCCGCAACTGCACTCAGAGCTAAATAAGCTCAAAAATGTATTCATAAATATGGTCGATACAGGAAAAAAGGTTATGACAAACGGCTCAAACAGCAAGGATAAAACAATAGAGGCTTTTGATAGTTATGTTGATGCAATAGGAGAAATATCGCAGCAGATTGCAGAAGCAGAGGCAAAGATAGTAAGCTCACAGCTGTTATTAATAGGAAAAGAAACAGTTGATAGTTTAATATTTGTAACCATTGGTTTGCTCATTATACTTGGTTTGATAATCGGCCTGTATTTTGTTGTAAAACACTACATCATTATCCCGATTCTCAATGCAAATGAAAAGACGCTAAAATTAGCAGAGGGTGATTTTACCTCAAAGTTTGAAGTTATTACAGGAAACGAGATAGGAAAATTAAAAAGCGGCATCAATACGGTGATTGACTCAATGAGAAAACTTATAGGTCAGATGAAATCGGAGGCCAATGAACTATCAAGCCATGCAAACTCGCTCTCCTCAACCGCCACAGAGATTTCTGCCACAGTTGAACAAACCGCCCGCAACACGGAGGAGCTTGGCACAGCCGTAAAAGATATCGTTGAGGCAATAGACAATGTTGCAAAATCAACAGAGCATGTAAATATGCTCGCAGAGGAGATGGGTGAGGTTAATGGTGATATCTTAAACGACATTATCGACAGAGTGGAAAGGATGAGAAACAACGCCAAACTGGCTCAGGAGGCAATGGAGCAGATCAACACCGTTGGCGATGCAAGCAAACAGATCGGCCAGATCGTTGGAGTAATTAGTGAAATTGCAGACCAGACCAACCTGCTTGCCCTAAATGCTGCCATAGAGGCAGCCCGTGCTGGTGATGCAGGAAGAGGTTTTGCCGTTGTGGCAGATGAGGTCAGAAAATTAGCAGAAAAAACGCAGAGGGCAACAGAAGAAATCAGAAACATGATTGCAAAGATGCAAACAGATGCCAATATTGCTGTTGAAAAAACTCAAAAAGCAGGTGATATGATTCTCAATGAGGCTGAAAAATCTCAGGAGGATAAAAAGAAAGTAGAGGCCGTTGTAGAAAAGGCAAACGGCGTTATTGAGGAGCTCAATTCTGTATCTGCTGCAACAGAAGAACTCTCTTCAACGGCAGCAGAAATTGATGCTCAGGTCAACGAAATTGTAGAGGCATCTCAAGAAAATGCAAAAGCCGTTGAAGAGATTGCAAGAATTTCTGAAAAGGTCAACGAAATGTCTAACAAAATTACTGAAGCTGTAAGTATATTTAAGGTATAGCCTCCCTTCCCCGCACACCTTTTTAAGCCCTGCTTCATGCAGGGCTTTTTTGTTGACAGATATAATAAATTATGGTAAAAAATAATATAATACTAAATTTTGGAGGTGTGTATGCGTTATGGCAGGTTTTATTTACTATTTTTGTCCTTTTTTCTAATTTTGTCAGCAGCAGCAATCAATCCACAACCCACATACTCAGAATCGGCAAACTTTCCAACCGTTGAACCGATGGGTGAGCAACCAGTTTCTTACGGCTGGGGATACGACACAAGGAAAGGTAGTTTTAAAACACCTTGCGTGGTTTATGACAGAAACTCTATTCAGGAGATGGATAACGAACATGAACACACGGTTTTTAAACTGGTTCAAACAAATTACGATATGGCAAAGGAGTCTAACTTAAGCGTAAATGCTTCTTTAAAAATCCTGACTACAACGACATATCAGGCAAACGATAAACTCAGCATTATTGGTGGCACAAAAACAAGCACCTTCAATCAATCACTCTATGCAACAGCCTATCTAACAAAACCAAGCTACATAGACATCTCAACAATTCAGCTAAAAGACAGATATAAACAACTATTATCTCAACCCGGTGGATTGGGTGAATTCAGACAAAGATGCGGCGATACATTTGTTATCGGTGTTGTAAAGGGTAGAGAGTTTTTAGGTGTTGCTACAGTCAAAAAACAGACACTCAAAAGCTGGACAAAGTTTGCAAACGAGGCAAACATTTCAGCAAAAGGAGCATGGGGTAATGCAAAGGTAGGAACGCAACTTGCAAAAACAATGGAGAGGGCTTTTGGCTCAAACCAGATAGAGATCAAAACCTACTCAACAGGCTCATCCATGACAAATCCAACAACCATCGATGAACTTACAGATTATTACAAAAACTTCTTAAAGGAAAGCGGCGGAAAAAGAATCATAAAATATGTTTTAATGCCCTACAGCATGCTTGAAGACTTTCCTGCTCAAAACCCTCTACAGGCAACATCGAAAGAGGAATACATTGGAATCTTAATTACATCTCTGTGGGATTTAAAAGGCGGCATAGAGGATGCAAATATGGTGCTATCACGCTCGACACAGGAACTTTTTGCACTTGGCACGATAAACAGGGTTAGAAACATGCATATTCAGACAATCAAAGCTTATAAAAGAATGTGGATAAAAGAATTCAATATGCTTATAAAAGCTACCAAGATGTGCAATAAAAACTTTACAAAAAAATGTCAGAAACTTGCAGAATATTACAAAAACTACAGGAATTTCTACGATGAGTGGGATGCAGTAATGCCAGAAAAATACTTAAGCGACTGCAAAACACCAATAATACTACCAGATGCAGCCCTGCAGAAATTAAAATCAACAATAGAATATGTAAAACAGCAACGCGTGCACGGCGATGCAGAAGGTGGCGGGGGAAGCAGCAAAACAAGAATTGTTGTTGTAATGAATGTTAAGCCTGACGGCAGAAGGCTAAAGGCCTACATCTCACTTGCAAGAATTGAGTGGAAAAGAAAACGCTCAAAAAGGATGCCGATTGTTGCTAAAATGAAAGGTGAGTCTGCATGGGCGTTGATGGGCGAGGCTGTAATATTTGATCTTGACCATCCGGCAGAATATGGCGTTCAAATAGATTCAAACTTAAAATACTGCACATTCAATCGACGCAGTCGAGGCATAAAAACACCTCTTGTAAGGCATATTCCACCTGCTGCAGGATATTTTGCCCGATATGGATTTAAGACAAGAAGAAGTTATGCAAACGGCTATATCGATGAAATGACTGGTAGAGGCCCAAGAGGCGATCAAACATTTGGAAACGGTCTGGGCACTTTAGACTACATCGTTTGTGAGGCAGATAGAAAAGGCAAAGATGATAATTTGGTGTGCAAAAAAATCGTATTCAAGCAGATTCAACTTGATTTAGTGTCAACACAGGATTTAAAAGCCAACAGGTTCAAACCACCAAAGAAACCTTATGTGCCTCAGCAGCTTACAAACTTTATCTACGGAAGAAATATCGTTCTTGCCAAGCGTATAATGAGAACCTCCGGCTCAATGTCTAAAGCAGCAAGATTACTTCAGAGAAACAGACTGAAAGCTATAAGAAATTTTGGCACAATAAGACTAAACATTAAAAATCTTAAACTCAAAAACAACTTGCATATCTACAGACCAAAAAACAGCTACTAAAATCAGGGGGCTAAAGCCCCCTTCCTTCTTTGACAAAACTTTCTTTTTTGTATAGAATTTTTATATGGCGTATGAGATTGAAAGGAAGTTTTTAGTTCTACCCCTACAGGTAAAACCATACCTGACAAAACATCTCCATCTTAAACCGATAATTGTTGAAATAGAGCAACATTATTTTGAAAGAGACAATCAGACAGGCAGAATCAGAAAATATGGAGACAAATACTTTATCACGCTCAAAAAAGGTGAAGGGCTTATTAGAGAGGAATATGAAACAGAAGTTCAGGAGGTGGTTTATAAAAACATAACATCCAGCTCTCAAAATCTCCACTCACTACAAAAAACAAGATTTATCGTCGAGGTTGAAGGATTAAGGTATGAGTTTGACCAGTTTAAGGGTAATTTAGAGGGTCTAGTATTTGTTGAGGTTGAGTTTGACTCACTTGATGATGCTAACAACTTTAAGATGGCAGAGATTTTTAAACCCGTTATTATAAAGGAAGTAACACATCTTAAGGAATTCACAAATGCCAATCTTGCAAAAAAACAATTAATCCCACTTTTTTAAATGGAAAAAGCAATATTTGCTGGCGGTTGCTTCTGGAGTTTTCAAAAGTTTTTTTACTCCTTAGATGGTGTTATTAAAACAACCTGCGGCTATACAGGAGGAAAACTCAAAAACCCCACATATAAGCAGGTATTAAATCTCAATACAGGGCATTACGAAGCTGTTGAGGTTATATTTGACCAACAAGTTATCCCCTACAAACAATTAGTTATTGAGTTTTTAAGTTTTATAGATCCAACAGATAGTAAAGGACAGGGCTGCGATGTGGGAGATCAATACAAAACGGCCATTTTTTATCTTAACAACGAGCAGAAAAAAACAGCCGAAGAGCTAATAGAAAAAATAAAAACGCTCAATATCTTTGAAAAACCCATTGCAACAAAAATTTTAAAGGCAAAGGAATTCTACAAAGCAGAAGACTACCATCAAAAATACTACAAAAATTTTCCAAACAACTATGCTCAATATGAAAAATACTGCTTTAGAAAAGTGAATAAAAAACTAAAAGAATTGTTAAAATAAAAAAAGGGGAGCAAAGCCCCCCCATTTTGCTTTATGAAAGCAGCTCATCAAGAGTTACATAGTCACCAACTTTTCCTGTGAGCTCTTCGGCTTTTGTGTTAACAGGAAGCGTTTTCTTACCCGGTCTCCAGTTAGCCGGACATACCTCACCGGTTTTGTAAACATGCTGCCATGCCTGGATCTGTCTGATAAACTCATTGACATTTCTACCCACAGATGGTCCCTGAACCTCTTCTGCAACAACAACGCCGTCTGGATTAATCAAAAATCTTCCCCTTAAAGCAAGGCCCTCTTCCTCTATTAAGACGCCAAACTTTCTTGAAACCTCACCTGTTGGGTCAGCGCCAATTACAAGCTTTAGATCCTTAAGCAAAGGCTCGGTCTCTGCAAATCTCTTGTGTGAGAACTTTGTATCTGTTGAGACAGCCAGCACCTCAACACCCATCTTCTGCAACTCATCATACTTTGCATTCATTGCTGCAATCTCTGTTGGGCATACAAATGTAAAATCGGCTGGATAGAAGCAAACTACAAGCCATTTGCCTTTGTAATCATCACTTGAAACAGTAATGTACTTTCCTGTTTTTGGATCGTAAGCATCCATCTTAAATTCCGGTAATTTCCTCAATACCAGTACGCCTGCCTGTGTCCTTTCCATTTTCTCTACCTCCTCTTCAATTTCTTGTTTTTGTTCTTTTTCCTCAATCGCCTCAACTGGTTTGTCGCATCCCATTGCTTCACCTCCTCAAGTTTCAGGTTAAATATACTGCAAATATAATTTTTTGTCAAGGAAAAAATTTATAAATTATAATTTTCTCCTCTTTTTTATTTTTATACCGATTTTTAAAAATTTCAAGCAATAAAAAAAGCCGATAGAGCTATTGCCCTATCGGCTAATTACTTTCATTGGTGCCGAGGGCGGGACTTGAACCCGCACGGGATTACTCCCACCACCCCCTCAAGATGGCGTGTCTACCTGTTCCACCACCTCGGCTGAACACATAGCAATATACTTATTTTTTACACCTTGTCAAGAGTTAGATGGCTGTGTTAGAATAGCCATCATGGAAATATTAACAAATGCTGTTATCTTTTTTATCTCTTTAGCTGTCGTTGTAAAATCAGCAGACTATTTTACCATCTCAGCAGAGCGGATAGGTTTATGGTTAGGGCTTTCACCGTTTATTATTGGCGCAATAATTTTGAGCATCGGCACAAGCCTTCCAGAGCTTGTAACAAGCATAGCCGCCGTTTTAAAACACCACTCAGAAATCGTGATAGCAGATGTAGCAGGCTCAAATATTACAAATATACTGCTTGTTTTGGGCGTTACTTTTATTTTTGCAAAAAAGAATTATATCGAGTATGACGCTTTATTGATAGATTATCCCGTTCTGCTTTTTACAACGCTGTTTATCTACTTTGCTTTTTTGGGCAACAGGTTTGGTTTAATTGAAGGATTTTTCAGTCTTATTTCTCTAACTGTTTATATAACCTATGCCTTAAAGGTTAAAAAAGAGGTTGACATAGAAAACACCACACCAACCATAAAAGATCCGCTGATTTTAATTGCAAGTATTGTGCTTCTGAATTTTGGTGCAAAATACACCATTATAAATGTTATCAAACTATCGCAACTACTTCATATAGCCACAGGTATCATTGCAGCAACGGTTATTGCTCTTGGCACAAGCCTGCCTGAACTTGTGGTAAGCGCAACGGCTGCAAGAAAGGGAAAGATGGAGATAGCCGTTGGCAACGTTGTTGGATCAAATATCTTCAACGCCTTGGGTGTATTAGGTTTTTCATCGTTGTTTGGTCAACTAAATATCGACCAGCCAACAAAAACATACGCTATACCCTTTTTGGTTGCTGCAACCATACTGCTTGGTTTTATACTGAAAAACAGAAACAGCTCACGCTGGATCGGCTTCATACTCGTTATATTCTACGGATTTTTTGTTTATAAACTGTTTTTTTAGGTCAGTTTATTCTTTATCTTCGCCCAGCTATCCTTAAGCGTTACGATTCTGTTAAATACGGGTTTTTCAGCTGTTGAGTCTTTGTCAACACAAAAATATCCCTTTCTTAAAAACTGAAACCTCTCGCCAACCTTTGCATCCTTCAATGAGGGCTCAAGCTTGCAGTTTTTAAGCATAACTAATGAGTTCGGGTTTATATTTTGCAGGAAATCCTCATCCTCATCGGGATTTTCTTTTGTAAATAGATGTTCATAAAGCCTGACCTCAGCATCTATACAATGCCTTGCACTTACCCAGTGCAATGTTCCTTTAACCTTTCTGCCATCTTTGCTCCATCCACCCTTTGAGTCTGGATCGTATCTGCAGATAATCTCTTTGATTTCGCCGTTTTCATCTTTTTTAACATCAACGCATCTGATGTAGTAGGCATGTTTTAGTCGAACCTCTCTATCCGGTGCAAGCCTGAAGTATTTCTTTGGAGGATCTTCCATAAAATCTTCTCTTTCTATGTAAATCTCTCTGCAAAATGGTATTTTTCTAAAGCCTGCATTTTTATCTTCAGGGTTGTTTTCTGCATCAAGCCACTCAACCTTATCCTCTGGATAGTTTTCTATTATCACCTTAACAGGATTTAGCACAGCCATAACCCTGTTTGCCCTTTTGTTTAGATCCTCTCTTATGCAGTGCTCAAGCAGAGCATAATCAACAACAGAGTCGGTTCTTGACACACCGGTTCTCTCAACAAAATCCCTAATTGCCTCGGGCGTATAACCTCTTCTTCTTAGACCTGCTATTGTGGGCATTCGAGGATCATCCCAGCCGTTAACATAACCCTCTTTAACAAGTATAGATAGCTTTCTTTTACTCAATACAGTATATGTGAGATTCAATCTTCCAAATTCGATCTGTTGAGGTTTATATATTTCAAGCTGATCCAGAAACCACTCATATAAAATCCTGTGGTCTGCAAACTCCAGTGTGCACAGCGAATGGGTTATGAGTTCAAAGGAATCCTCAAGACAGTGAGCCCAGTCGTAAGTCGGATAGATATACCATTTATTACCCTGTCTGTAGTGCGGTTTTTTGATAATTCTATACATTACAGGGTCACGCATATTGAGGTTTGGATGGGCCATGTCAATTTTTGCACGGAGGGTTTTTGAGCCTTCTTCAAACTCACCGTTTTTCATGCGCTCAAATAGATCTAAATTTTCCTCGATACTTCTATTCCTGTAGGGGCTTTCTTTGCCTGGCTGTGTCAATGTGCCCCTGTATTGTCTGATTTCTTCATTGCTTAAATCACATACATACGCCTTGCCTTTCTTTATCAATTCAACGGCAAGTTCATACATCCTTTCAAAGTAATCAGAGGCAAAAAACAGCCTATCCTCCCAGTCAAAACCAAGCCACTTCACATCCTCAATAATCGATTTGACATACTCCTTGCCTTCCTTCAAAGGATTGGTATCATCAAACCTCAGGTTGCACTTGCCGTTGTATTTTTCGGCTATACCAAAATTTAAACAGATAGACTTTGCATGGCCTATATGAAGATAACCGTTTGGCTCTGGTGGAAAACGTGTATGCACCCTACCCTCATACCTATTTTCATCCAGGTCTTTCTCAACTATCTCTTCTATAAAATTTTTTGATGGTTTATCAGGCATTTCTACTCCTCAACAAGTAAAGGTAAAATTTCTTCTGCTTTGCCTTTAAGAAAAATATCTGTTATCTCGTATGTGAAATTGGATGCAGCAACATTAACCTCTATAATTTTAGCACCGTGTCTTTTGGCAAGGTAAGGAATCCTGCTTGCTGGCATAATCTCTCCCGTTGTTCCTACAACAATCATTACCTTACAGTTTTCAGCAAGCTCTATGGAACGATCAAACGCATGCTGAGGTATAGGCTCTTTGAAAAACACAAAATCAGGCTTCAAAATACCACCGCATCTACATCTGGGAATTTCTACATTTAGATTAACCTCTTTGCGGTTGTAGCGTTTCTTGCAATCAACACAGACAAGCGTTTCAGCTGTGCCGTGGAACTCAACAACCTCTTTTGAGCCTGCAGCCTGATGCAGACCATCTATGTTTTGTGTGATAACAGGACAGCCAAGTTTTGCAACGGCATAATGAGCCGCATTGGGTTTAACATCCTTCAAAAGATAACTATAAAAAATCTCTTTGATGTAATGCCAGCTTTTGGCAGGCTGGGTTAAGAAAAAGTCAATATCAAACACAGTTGGGTCGTATTTGCTCCACAGTCCATCCTTGCCTCTAAATGGAGGGATACCGCTTGCAATCGAAATTCCCGCACCAGAAAAAACAACTATTTTATCTTTTTCTGTTTCTTTTATTAATGCTTTTGCCTCACTCAATCTGTCCATACAGTTTTATTTTATCATATGAGCAGGCAAAAAGTAAACAATTTGGGGAAAGGCAGCCAGAATTGCAACAACAAAAATCATAATCAGAAAAAAAGGAAAGCTGTATTTGATGATATTTGCAACATTCTCATCAGAGATCCCTTCAATAACAAACAACGAAAACCCAACAGGTGGCGTAATCTGGGCAAGTTCAACCATTATGACAAGGAATATGCCAAACCAGAGAGGCTCAAAACCAGCCTGCTGCATTATCGGCAAAATTATAGGTGTTGTCATAACAACCATAGACACACCATCCAAAATAGCGCCTAAAAACAGATACATCACACCCACAATCGCAAGCAATTGATAAGGTGTAAGATGAGACTGAGCCACATACATACTCAGGGCACGTGTTATGCCGCTAAAACCTGCAACCTGAGATAGAAATGCTGCTCCCATCATGATAAATGCAATCATAACGGTGGTTTTTATGGTGTTTTTTATGGCCACAGACATATTTTTAATATTCATTGTTTTAAATATTACAGCCATCAAAGAAGAAAACACAACGCCCAGTGCAGCTGCCTCAACAGGTGTTGCAAAACCCAGATAGATACTGCCAAGCACAATCAAAATCAATGTAAATACAGGTGCAATATCCTTTAAAGATCCAATTTTATCCTTTAATGTAAATTTCTCTTCATCTTTGGGCACAATAGAAGGTTTAACTATCGCAGCAATAGCAATATACAGCGAGTATAAACCACCAAGCAGAAGCCCCGGAATCACACCAGCCATAAACAGTTTGCCTATAGAAACATTACTCATAACACCGTAGATAATCATAATAAGACTTGGAGGAATCAAAAAACCAAGCGTTCCAGCACCAGCCAAAGATCCAACCGATAAACTCTTTGAATATCCCCTTTTTCTTAACTCAGCAAGCGTTATTTTACCAACCGTTGCAGTGGTTGCAGCAGATGAACCTGAAACTGCAGCAAATAAAGAACAGGCAACAACATTTAGATGCAAAAGCTTGCCAGGAATCTTTGAAAACCACGGCAAAAGGCCGTTAAACAGCCTGTTTGAAATATCTGTGTGATACAAAATCTCACCCATAAAAACAAACAAAGGCAAGGCCACCAAAGACCAGGAATCAAGGCTGTTCCATGAGGAATTAACAATCAGACCACCGATTTTTGACCAGATCGATATTGTGGGCGGCAGTGTAAATTTGTATGCAAGCATAACAGCAACGCCTGTGGCAAACAAAGAAAAACCGATCCACAGACCACTCAATAAAAAGAAAAACAAGGCAGCTATCATAAAAATCAATAGTATCATCGGATCTGAAATCATTTTATCACCTTAAAAAACTCTGCTATCAACTGTAAAAGCAGGCTAAAAAAGCCTATAGGTAAGCACAACTGCGGAATCCACAGAAGCGTTTGAGCCACCGTATCTGACCGCATCTGGTAAATATAGGCCTGTTTTACCATCAAAATGGCATAATAAAACATAAATGCTGTTAAAACCATGGCTATTACAATTGCAAAAATCTCAAAAAATCTTTTTATGCTATTAGGCAGTCTTGATGTTAAAACATTGATTCTTATGTGACCTTTGGCTTTTAAAGTATAGGCAAGACCAAACATAACAAAGGCAGCAAACATATATGCCGAATATTCATCTGTAATCATTATCGATTTATTGAAAAAAGTCATCAATGAAACATTGGCAAGGATCAAAAGAACTATAACAATTAAAAGCAAGCCAGACAGATAGGCAGCATAATCGCTTAACCTATCTATCCAGCTTATTATCTTTTCCATTATTTACCAACAAACCCCTCGATGATTTTTTTCTCCTGCGGTGAGGCTTTCTTTAAGAACTCATCAATTAATACCTTAGCTGCAGCATCCATCTGGTTTTCAAACTCTTTTGTTGGTTTTACAACTTTCATACCATGCTCTTTAATAATCTTTAAATCCTCGCTGTTGATTCTCTCAGAGTAGGCCCACTGGGCTTTTTCTGTTTCTTTTGCGGCTCTTAGCATAGCCTTTTTCTGAGCAGGCGTCAAAGCATTCCAGTAATCAAGGTTTATTGTTACCATATTTAGAGGATATGCATAATTAATCGGCTCAAAATACTTCAAAACCTCCCAGAATTTACCGTTTTTTGTTGATTCAGCACTTGTTAACACACCGTTTATAAGGTTGGTTCTCAAAGCCTGATAAACATCTCCCCACGGCATAGACACAGCATTTGCACCCAGTAATCTTAAAAACTCTGCACCGTTTCTATCGTATGTTCTGATTTTAATACCCTTAAGGTCTGTTTTTGTTTTAATCATTTTCTTTGTTACAAGACCACTGGGAGGCCATGGTGCAGCATAGAGGAATTTTTGATGCCACTTAAGAGCAGCTTTTTCATAAAGCGGTTTGCATGCTTGATAGAGTTTCCATGCCTCTTTGTAGGATTTTACAAGCCTTGGAAGGGAGCTTATGCCAAATACATGTTCGCTGCCTGATACAACACCCATCAGGATATCAGACATAGGCACCTGACCATCCCGCACAACCCTCAAAAGCTCAGGGCCTTTAAATCCCAGACTACCACCGGGGTAAACGGTAATTACTACCTGTCCATGGGTGTACTTTTTAACCAGCTTTGCAAATTTCATGGCGCCCAATGTGTGGATGCTTTTTGGCCCATAGATTGCATTGAGGTTCATCTTAAAGACATCCGCCTTTGCAGAAAACGCAAAAGCCACAAACAGCAATGCTACAAATAAACCCACTACCCTTTTCATAAACCACCTCCTGTAAATTTTTATCCTTTAAACCTAAAATAGCCACCGCCGCCGGGTGTTTCTATCCTCAAAACATCACCCTTTTTGAGCTTTGCAGAAAACTTTGGCGGCATCTGTTTCACCACACCACCAGAAATAATCAGATTATTGCCCCTTGCACCATCTTCTCCCCCTTTTAAACCGTAGGGCGAAAGCCTTCTGCGCTCTGAGATCACGGTAACCTCAGCTCCACCCAATAGCTCAATCTCTTTAATCAGACCATCACCACCAACAAATTTGCCTCTGCCTCCTGAATTTTTCCTTATGCCGTATGACTTAACAACAAACGGATATGTGTATTCCAAAGCTTCAATGGGAGTATTCAGCGTGTTTGTCATGTGTGAGTGAATAGCGCTTTCCCCGTGCGATACAGGTGATGCACCCATACCTCCACCCAGCGTCTCATAATAGGCAAACGGCTCATTGCTGAATGGATCAACACCACCTATGGCTATATTGTTCATCGTTCCCTGACTGGCAGCAGGAATTTTTTCTGGTATCGCCTTTGCAAGGGCACCCAAAATCACATCAACGATCCTTTGAGATGTTTCAACATTTCCACCTGCCACCGCTGCAGGAAATACAGCATCTACAATACTACCCTTTTTTGTTATAAGCTCAATCGGTCTTAGACAACCCGTATTTGTCGGTATATCCTCATCAACCAAAGATCTAAACACATACAGGCATGCAGAAAGCGTAATGGCATAAACAGCGTTTATGCTACCCTCAACCTGTTTATCACTATTGGAAAAATCAAGCACAGCTTTATCACCATCGACTGTGAGATTCAACTCAATCCTTATATCCTTCTTTGATATACCATCATCATCTAAAAAGTCCACAAACGAATAACTGCCATCAGGTATTTCAAGAATCGTTTTTCTCATTATTCTCTCTGAATAGTTGATAAGCTCATCTGCATAAAAAATCACCTTTTCAAGCGTATATTTATCGATTATCTCCTCCATCCGCTTGATACCTGTCATGTTTGCCATAATCTGGGCTTTAAAATCACCCTCACGCTCATACGGCGTCCTGACATTATTAAGAATCAGTTTCATCACGCTTTCGTTTATCCTGCCTGCTTCAACCAGCTTCATTGGGGGAATAATAACACCTTCCTGAAAAATATTGGTTGATAGAGGCATTGAGCCAGAACTCATACCACCCACATCGGCATGATGGGCTCTGTTGGCCACATAAAATACAGGCTTATCATGGCCATCAACAAAAACACCGGCTACTATCGTGATATCGGGCAGATGCGTGCCTCCTTTGAAGGGGTCGTTTAAAATAACCATATCGCCCCTTTTTATATCAATCTCCTCAATCGCTGCCTTTACAGACATAGGCATTGAACCAAGATGAACGGGAATATGGGCAGCCTGAGCAATCATATCGCCTTCTTTGTTAAACACAGCACATGAAAAATCCCTGCGCTCTTTGATATTTGGAGAAAACGCCGTTCTGTTTAAGGCAACACCCATCTCCTCAGCCACAGAGCTCAATTTATTTTTAAACACTTCAAGCATTATTGGATTGACTTTCATCCTATTCCCCCTCTATATCAACGATTAGATTGCCGTAGTCGTCAACCTTTGCCCTTGCAAATGGAGGAATCACAATAGTCGATGAATACTCCACCACAATTGCAGGACCTTCAACAACATTACCCGCTAACAGCTTATCACGATTATAAATCGTTGCACGGTGGAATTTTCCATCAAACACAACATCTCTATATCCGGCTATAGCATCCTTTAAAATATGCTCGCCCTTTTGAATTTTGGCAAATTCAGGTTTTTCAGGGCTGCCTATGGCTCTAACCCTTAAATTAACAACCTCAACCCGTTTTGTTTTATCACAATATCCGTAGTTCATTTCATGTAAATTGTGAAATCTTTCAACATAATCTGTTTCAAACGGTACTGTAATCTCATAAGATTGACCCAGATAGCGCATATCAAGATAGCACTCAAGCTTTATACTGTCTTTTTCAAAACCTTCTTTTGTTAAATCCTCAACACCTTTATTCTTTAAAGGCTCAAATAAATCAGACAGCTTCTCATAATTTGTTTCATCGCTTTTTATCATTACAGTGATTGAGTAATCCTTAATCACATCAGACAGTAGCATTCCAATTGCAGATAAAATACCCGGATTCAAGGGCACGAAAACCTTTGGTATATGCAACAGTCTTGCCAGAAAAGCCGCATGCATACCACCAGCACCGCCAAACGAAAACAGAGTAAATTCACGCGGATCGTAGCCTTTATCAACAGAGATCACCCTGATTGCCTTTTCCATCGATGCATTGGCAACGGTTAGAATGCCTTCTGCAAGCTCTATTTCATCCATCGATAATCTCTTTGCCATTTCAGTAAAGTATATATCCAGTCTATCTCTATCAAGCCTCATTCCGCCGCCTAAGAAAAACTCAGGAACAAGTCTGCCAAGGAAAAGGTTTGCGTCGGTTACTGTGATTTTCTCACCCTTTCCATAACAGATTGGACCCGGATCAGCTCCTGCACTTTCTGGTCCCACTTTTAGCGAACCGCCGCTATCGATATATGCGATAGAACCACCGCCAGCACCAACTGTATGAATATCTATCATGGGTACTTTAACGGGGAAACCGGCAATCTGAGATTCGTATGTTAAAGGAAGTTTGCCATCAATTAACGATACATCGGTGCTTGTTCCACCCATATCAAATGTTATAAGCTTTTCAAAACCTGCGAGTCTGCCAATCTCCAAAGCCCCTACAGCGCCACCTGCAGGGCCTGAAAGAATTGTTCTGACCGACTCCTCCATTGCCGTTTCAGCAGAGATACTGCCGCCATTTGATTGCATAATCCTCAACTCATTATCACCAAGCTCATCGATCAAGCTCTGGATGTATCGTTTCATTTTTGGGGAAACATAGGCGTTTATTATAACTGTACTTGCCCTTTCAAACTCCCTGAACTCTGGTAAAATCTGAGAGGATAAAGAAACAGGCAAACCCAACCGTTTTATAACATTTCTTACCTTAACTTCATGGTCGGGGTTTAAGTAGGAAAATAAAAAGCAAACAGCTACCGACTCAGCCTTTGAGTCTTCTATTTTTTTTATAAGGTCATCTAAGTCTTTATCGTCGATATCTTTAACAATTTCGCCATTTGAGTTAATTCTGCAATCAACGCCAAATCTCAACTCAGGCGGCACAAGCGGTTTATTTCTCTTATAAAACAGATCATATAGCCTCGTTCTATTCTGTCTGCCGATTTCAATTATATCCTCAAAACCTTTGTTTATAACAAGTGCGGTATAGGCACCCTTTCTTTCAAGGATAGCATTTGTGGCAACCGTGGAGCCATGAATAACCTTAAATTGTTCACTCTTTGCGATTTTTTTTATCCCTTCAAGCACAGCTTCAGCCGGATTGGAAGGTGTGGATAAAACTTTATATACACCCCATTTGCCATCCTCGGTTTTATAGATAAAATCTGTAAATGTCCCGCCCGTGTCAACGCCTATCAGTTCCACTTTGCTCCTCCAGCATTCTTTCAATGTAATAGCTCAAAAGCTTAACGCCCTCTTTATCATCGATTCTATCTACCTCAACAACACGCCTAACCTGTTTGAATATGTAGCTATTTGCCCTGATAATCCATTTATATCCAACAACAATATCTGCAAAACCAAGCAGATGTTTATTGGCTATAATTTCATCCTGCGTATAAATGTATAGTTTAAATTTTCGCCTTAAAATATCCTGATAGATAGATATTGAATTTTCCTTATCCATCTTTGATGCTGCTATATAAAACACCCTGCTGTTAAACGGTATATCACCTGCCTGGCTAAACCCCTCAAGCGGATGTTTTGCCCTTAGAGGAATGATTTTGACACCATCGTAGCTTAGTTCTTCAAGGGGTGGTGAGCAGAAAAACGGCACAGCAATAATTTTATTCTGTAGCATTCTATTTGAAAGCTCAACCCTCAAAGTCTCATACGGTTTAAAAACAATTTTCAGCTTTAAGGCATCTTCAAGCTCTCTTTTGGCAAAAATTGCTATATTTTCGTCCCTTTCTGTATAGATCAGGTTTGATGATATATCCTTAATCTTACTCAAAACATCGTAGATTAAAGCCATTACATCCTCAGAAGAAAAACCCTCTTTAAGAAGATTCTCAACAATACCTCTGAATGTCTCTTTGGCTGTAATAAATGCAGCTATCTGCTGTTTAGCAAATTTTATTGATGCCCTTGTGCCACCCTTTTTATTGCTTTTCAGATAACCCTTTGTGGCAAGCTCCTTTTCAACCTTTTTAACCGTTAATTCACTAACATCATTTTCCTTAGCAATAACCCTTGCAGGTGGCAGCTTTGCTGATGGATTTTCTATAACCTGCTCGATTAATTTTAATTTTATAATTTCATGTTTGATAAAGAATTTATCAATCTCTGACATAACTCCCCCTTAAACTAATTAAAATTTTAGCTTAATTCTATTTTTTGTCAAGAAAAAAATAACTCTAAATGTACATTTGAATTCATTTTTCAAGTTAGTAGATATTTTTTATAAATTAGGTTAACTTTTTTATGTTTTTTGTAAAAAAGTTTTAATAAAAATAAGGTTCACTTGACTTAAGGTCGTTTGACTGTATTATTTATGAATGAAGAAATTCAAGTGGCAATTAGAAATGATCAATTGGTTTGAAAAAGCATCATTTAAAACACGAATACTGATAACATACATCATAGGGCTTTTGATCATCGGTATCACAGGATACGGATATTTTTTCTTCTCACAGCTCAACGCTATGGATAAACAGATAAACAACCAAAGAAAACTACTTATGCGAGAGTATAAAGATATGGCAAAAACAGCCGTTGAGGTTGCAAGTAATATAATAACCGTATCTCAAAATTTAGCTTTGGAGGGAAAAATATCACCACAAGCTGCAAAAGAATTAGCAATAGATAACATCAATACAGTCAAATACGGCAGGGTTGGGTATGTGTGGTGTATAACTACAGATGGCGTTTTATTGGTTGACCCTCCCAAACCTGAGCTAATCGGCAAAAATATATTTAAATTAAACAAAATGCCGTATGTATCTTTGAAAAATGTAATAGAGCAGCTAAGATTAAAAAATGGCTCTTACATTGAATATAAATGGTTCTATCCCGGGATAGACAATAGGTTGTTTTTAAAGATATCTTATGTCAAGGTCATACCATCGCTTAACTGGATAATAGGCAGCGGCTTTTATCTAAAAGAGATAAACGATCAACTTAACATCCTAAAGGAAAAAGAAGAAAAACAGCTCATAGAAAGTTTTATAGAAAGCTTAATTCCTGGCATACTCTCATCAGCAATATCGCTTATTATCCTCTATCTATTGATCGTAAAGATGATGAAATCTGTTGAAGATGTTGCAAAGATATCGGAAAAACTCTTAGAGGGTGAGGCAAGCATCGAGATGCAGCTGCCTGTAATCTCAAGGGGTGCAATAGGAAAACTCATTACAAACACAAACGCATACATAGAGCACACATCCCGCATGCTTAAGCTTAAAGAATTATTGGAGTTAGCCGATAATGAGGAGCAAATCTTTGATCTGATAAAAGAGTTATTGGACGAATTTAATATAGAAAATTACAACATATATACTAATAGAGATGGTAAATTGATAAAAGTTATTTCAAAAGGTGTAATCCCCTGCAACTACTCAGCTTTAGAATATGCTCAAAAAGGCGTTGTTGTTGAAAAGCAGTGCAATCAAGCATGCACTTACCTTTGCTATCCCATTATATCAAACAAAAATGTCGTTGCAGCAGTAGAGTTAACGCTTGATAAGACCAAAGAAAGCATGCGGTTAAAAAAGCTGCTTAACAGATATTTTCAGAGTATGGCTCATAACATCAACATAAAAAAACTTACAGCATCACTTAAGGAGCTATCGCTTCACGATAACCTAACGGGACTTTACAACAGAAGATTTTTAGAAGAAACACTCCAAACATTAACGGCATCGGCAAAAAGGCACTCGTTTAATATCGCAGTTGCTATGTTAGACCTTGATGATTTCAAAAAGATAAACGACACCTATGGTCATGTTGCAGGCGATAAGGTTTTAAAGGCTTTTGCTGAGCATCTAAAAGAGCATTTCAAACGCGGTTCAGACTTAATAATCAGATATGGAGGTGAGGAGTTTTTGGTTTTAATACAAGATATAGACGATGATGAGGTGTTTGGTTTGCTTGAAGGGTTTAGAAAATCGATAGAACAGGAAAGAATAAAATACAACAACCACACAATAAAGATTACAACAAGCATTGGATATGCGATGGTTCCAAGGGATACAGAGGATATATACGAAGCTATTGAACTTGCAGACAAAGCGCTTTATATTGCTAAAAGCAAAGGTAAAAATATGGTAGTAAGATACAGGGAGGAAAAAAATGGCTAAAACCGCATTAATTACTGGTGCATCAAGCGGTATCGGACTTGCTGTGGCTAAAAAATTTGCTCAAAACAACATAAACCTTGTCTTGGTTGCAAGAAGGCTTGAAAGGCTTATGCAAATCAAAGATGAACTTGAAAAAAACTACAATGTCAGGGTTTTGCCAGTTCAGCTTGATGTAAGAAAAAGGGATGATGTATTTGAGTATCTATCCCATTTGCCAGATGATTTTTCAGATATCGATATTCTTATAAACAACGCAGGGCTTGCCGCTGGCTTGAGTTTTTTTCAGGAAGGTGATGTGGATGACTGGGAGGTTATGATCGACACAAACATAAAGGGTTTGCTCTATGTCACAAGGGCAATTTTACCAAAAATGGTAGAGAAAAATTACGGGACAATTGTCAACATAGCATCAATTGCAGGTCATGAAACCTATCCAAGAGGCAATGTTTACTGTGCTACCAAAGCAGCCGTCAAACATCTATCAAAAGCCTTAAGGATGGATGTTTTAGGTTATGATATCAGGGTTATAAGCATCGACCCTGGTATGGTGGAGACAGAGTTTTCTATAGTAAGATTCAAAGGCGACAAAGAAAAGGCAAAAAAGGTTTATGAGAATATAAAACCTCTAACGGCAGAGGATGTAGCAGAGGCAGTTTTTTTCAGTGTAAATCTACCGCAGCATGTCTGTGTGGAGGATATGGTTTTAATGCCTACACAGCAGGCAAGCTCTATTTTGAACATAAAAAACTACAAAAATTTCTAAAAATTCAGGTAATTTAGATGCTCTGTAAAATTGGGATACGATGTCAAAATGGAGCGGGTTTCTTTAATATTGAGAGGCAAATCAAACACCTCCCTTAAAATGAGAAAACTCATAGCAATCCTGTGATCGTTGTATGTTTCTATGTATGAGGGTTTGAGGTTTGTGGCTTGTCTGATGGCATAACCATCCTCAAACTCCTCTACCTCTGCACCAATTCTTCTGAGATTTTCAACCATCGCTTTTATGCGGTCACTTTCTTTTTTTCTGAGTTCTCTTGCATCCCTTATTATACTAACACCATCTGCCTTAAGCGCTAAAACAGACAGAATCGGAATTTCATCGATCAGTTTTGGTATAAGCGGTTTGTCTATCACAAACGGTTTTATTTTTGATGTATAATTTACTACAATATCTGCAACCTCTTCAAACCCCTCTACTCTTCTGTTGACTATCTCAAAATCTATCCCGCATTGTTTAAATATCTCTACAATGCCGTCCCTTGTTGGATTTATATTGACATCCTTTAGCAAAACCGACTTAAAAGGCTTCATGGCAGCATATACCATAAAATATGCAGCTGAGGATATATCCGCAGGAACATTGATTTCAACATCGCCAGCAGGCTCTCTGTTTTTACCCAATGCTACACTGTTTGACACATCAACCACATCAACGCCAAAGAATTTCAACATATTCTCCGTATGGTTGCGAGACTTAATGGGTTCAACAACCTCAACTGTTTCTTTAGAAAATAAACCCGCCAGAAGAATTGCCGATTTTACCTGAGCTGAGGCGATTTTAGAAATATGCCTGATGGGTTTTAGATCCTTTGAGCCCTTTATGGCAAGTGGAGCATAACCGCCTTCTTTTGACAAGACAGAAGCACCCATTCTTGTTAACGGCTCAATAATCCTCTGCATAGGACGCTTTCTTAGAGAGGCATCACCGGTTAAAACACTCATAAAACCACCACCAGCAACAATACCACTTATAAGCCTCATCGATGTTCCTGAATTGCCCAGATAAATTACATCATCAGGCTCACTCAGTTTTTTTGCGCTACCGTAAACCACAATACGATTGTAATCCATCTCTATTTTAACACCCATTGCCTGCATGGCCTTAATAGACTTAAGTGTATCCTCACAAAATAAAAAATTATTTACAACCGTCTTGCCCTTAGCAAGTGATGGAATCAAAACAGCCCTGTGAGAGATCGATTTATCGCTTGCGGGTCTTAATGTTTTTGTTTTAGCCATATATCAACTCCCCATACAATAAGCTCACTGTTTTTTGTTAGATATTTAAAGCTTTTACCCTTAAAAACAGAGCTTTTATTATAACCACTGAAAGGATTTTTTGAATAAATAACATCTTTTTGTGCATCAAAACGGGCATCTTTTGAAAATATATTTAGATCGCTTCTTTTTAAGCTGACACCGCCATAGGCATAAACATCGTTATCTGGATAAATCAGGGCGTATCTGGCTTTAATAAAAGTTATAGGCTCTTTATCGTGCGGCATTATCCACAACTTTGGATCATACAATCTTACGACATTGTTCTTTAGTTTTTCCATAGACACTGCTTTGATATGGTATGTTCTTTTTGCCTTTCTGTAGATATCAACGCCTTTTGCTTTCTCTTTTATTTTAAACGAAACAGATGTGTTAATAACAGCATCCTTCTGCATAAAACCTACAAACACAAAGGCTACCACGCCAAAAAGTAAAGCCAAAGAAAAATAACCCAGATAAAGGGTGAGTTTTTTATAAAAGGCCATTTTTATCCGGATTTAGATATTTCTCCATCATTCTATCCCACAGACCGTTCTTTTTAAAAATCAACTCAACAATATCTCTAACTGCTCCCCTTCCGCCACCAAAAGGAGACACATAATCGCTGACTTTTTTAACCTCCTCAACAGCATCAGCAGGACATGCAGCAAAACCACAGGCAATCATGGGCGGGATATCGATAACATCATCGCCAATGTAGGCAATCTCATCATCTTTAAGCCCATATTTGCCCTTTAATTGTCTGTATGCATCCATCTTGTTGTGCTGATTTTGAAAAACATCTTCAACACCCAATTGCTCTGCTCTAATCTGTGTAACCTTTGAATATCTGCCACTGATAAGAGCTATTTTTATACCAAAATTGAATGCTATGTGAAATATATGCCCGTCTTTCACATCAAAAAACTTATACTCAACGCCGTTGTCATCAAGAATGATTCTTCCATCTGTCAAAACACCATCAACATCCATTATGATTAACTTAATCATCACAAAACACCGGCCTTTAAGATATCATGTAGATGGATTATGCCCTCTATGTTGTTATCACTATCAACCACAACAAGGCTTGTTATGGAGTAGTTTTCCATTATTGCAGCGGCTTTTGCAGCAAGTGAAAACCTATCTATCGTTTTGGGGTTTCTGCTCATTATATCCTCTGCTTTAATATTGAACAACTTATCAGAAAAACGCTCAATCGCCCTTCTTAAGTCCCCATCTGTAATCACGCCCACTAATTTTTTATTTTCATCCACAACCGTTGTCATACCCAGCCTTTTTGATGAAATCTCATAAATGAGCTGTTCAAAACCTGTACTCTTATCAACGGATGGAATCTCATTATCTGTATGCATCAGATCTTCAACCCTAACAAGGAGCTTTTTGCCTATGCTACCTCCTGGGTGAAAAAACGCAAAATCTTCTTCTTTAAAATTCCTTTTAACGATTAAACCCGCCGCTAAAGCATCACCAATAACGCAGGCTACGGTTGTTGATGTAGTGGGCACAAGGCTTATGGGGGTTGCCTCCTCTTCTACTGTGGCATCAAGCACCACATCACTGCGTCTGGCAAGCTCTGAGTTTACATTGCCCACAATCGATATAACGGGCATGCTAAATCGTTTCAAAACAGGCAATATGAATAAAACCTCAGGTGTTGAGCCAGAATTAGATAGAAGTATTGCAATATCGTCTTTTGTTATCATCCCAAGGTCACCATGTGCAGCATCGGCTGGATGCACAAACATAGAAGGCACACCGATACTTGAAAATGTTGATGATATCTTTTTGCCTATAAGACCCGATTTACCCATACCGGAGAATATCACTCTGCCAGAACAGCTATCGATCAGCTCAACCGCTTTTACAAAATTATCATCAATCCTTCTAAATAAAGCTTCAATACCCTTTAGCTCTGAAGCAACAGCCCTTTTTAATGCTTCAAGTATCTTTCTGTTCATCTTTTTTTGTCTTTCTCACCATCTCAATAAGTTCTTTCATTAAATCTTCATCAAACGGCTTCATCTTAAACGCCTTTGCAAAATGGTCTATCGCCTTAGAATAATCTCCCATCTTTTCATACACCCTGCCAAGCAGCATATTTGTGTTAACAGTTTTGTTTTTATCAGGTTCGATCTTTGAAAGATATAGATCCTCACCAATTGTTGTGGCTTTAACATTGTAAAGCGATAATACATCGTAGAGGTAATCCACATCACTTTCTGGAGAGTTTATACTGTTCTGGTAATGCTCAAACACCTCCATAATTGCATCCTGTTGGCGTGTGTCAGAAAACACAAATACGCTAAACATCTCTTTTGCCTCAACAAGCCCATCCTCGATGGCATCAATACACACCACACCAAAGCGTGCTATCTTGTTTTCAGGCTCCATCGATAAAACCATAGAAAAGAACATTTTGGATTTATCAAATCTATTGTTAAGAAAGCTTTCTATTCCGTATTGAAGCAACTCTTCGCTTTTTTTCTTTACATCCATATTTCAAACCCCTCAGATTTGGCTACAAAATCGCTATCAAATACCTCAACATCTTTAACAACACTTGCAGCAGGACCCTTTTTTGCAGCATTAATCATAACATTGATAATATTATCATCCGCACACACAACCATTTCTACGCTACCATCATCCATATTTCTCACATAACCCTTCACATTAAGCATATCGGCAAGCCTTTTTGCCCACGCTCTATATCCTACACCCTGCACAACACCTGTAATTCTCAGTCGTTTGCACGGCATAGTTGACCTCCATTTACAGCATACAACGGGCATTGGCCGTTTTTAACCCTGATCATGTTTGTGGCAACAATTTCTGCCATCTTCATGCGTGTTTTTCTTGTTGCTGAGCCAATATGCGGCAGAAGAATGCAGTTTTTTAACTCAAGAAGCCTTTCATCAAAATTCGGCTCATTTTCATACACATCAAGACCAACTTTAAATAGCGGGGCAGTTTTTGCCTTTTCAATTAAAGCGTCGGTATCAACAACCTCTCCTCTTCCCACATTGACAAATATCGCATCATCCTTCATCAGGGCAAATTCTTTTTTTGAAATCATATGCCTGCTATCATCATTCAGTGGAGCTGTTACAACAACTACATCGCTATTTTTCAAAAGCTCATCAAGCTCAACCCTTTCAGCATCAATCAGTCTTTCATTGGGGCTTTTGGTTCTATTGTAATACAAAACTCTCATATTGAAACCAAATCGTGCAATACGGGCAACAGTGGAGCCGATTCTGCCCATACCTATAATGCCCATAGTTGAACCATAAAGTTCCTCACCCAAAAAAAGAACGGGGTCAAAGCCGCTAAAGCTACCGCTTCTTAAAAACTTATCTGCCTTTGGAATCCTTCTTGCCAGTGCCATAATCAAACCAAAGGCAAGCTCTGCTGTGGCATTTGTTAAAACATCGGGAGTGTTTGTGAACAACACGCCGTTTTGAGTGGCTGTATCTATATCAACATTGTTTATGCCAACACCGTAATTGGCAATAATCTTGAGCTTTTGAGCCTTTTTAATAATTGTGGAGTCGATTTTATCTGAAACCATGCTTATTATGCCAAATACATCTTTTGAGGCTTTAAGAATCTCATCATAACTCATGTTTCTGTTTTGCGTATTTATAATAAGCTCAAATTCATCCTTTAACATATCTATACCGTTTTTTGGAATAAGCCTTGTTATTAAAACCTTTGGCTTCATGGCTACACCTCTATATTTACATTATACCCAACTGTATCGGGTAGTTTACATGCTCTATCCATCAACCCACACACAACATCGTAGTTATGATAAACACACCTGCCTGTTTTCTTGTTGCAAATCTCAACCATCCAGCTATCTTCCACCTTGACTAAATTAATCAAAAATTTATCTTCATCAAGCCCAAATCGCCTGATAAAATCCTCTTTGAAACTGTCCTTGGGGTGTTTTTTGCTTTGCCTTTGCTTATGTCTTTTAAAACCCTTGCTGCGTTTCTTAAATCCACTGATTTTTTCAATATGTGAAGTTGCTTTAACACCATAAAGCTCTAAATCATCATCCATGTTTTTTTACATTACTGTCAAACATCCTTAAAAATTTTGCAATATATGCTGGAATATCCTTCCTTTCAACAATAACATCCACAAAACCCTTCTCAAGCAAAAACTCAGACCTCTGAAAGCCTTCAGGTAAGCCATGCCCTATCGTCTGTTCAATAACCCTCGGTCCTGCAAAACCTATTAAGGCATGCGGCTCTGCTATAATCACATCACCCAGCATAGAAAAGCTTGCTGCAACCCCACCGGTTGTTGGATCGGCTAAAACCGAGATATAAGGCAAACCCTTTCCAGCAAGCATTGTAAGGGCAGCTGCTGTGCGCTCCATCTGCATCAAGGATAAAATACCCTCCTGCATCCTTGCCCCACCGGATGAACTAATAATTACAAGCCCTACTCTCAACTTTATAGCCTTTTCTATTGCCCTTACGATCTTTTCACCTGTTGCATACCCCATAGAACCACCCAAAAACGAAAAATCCATAACCGATAACACGCATGGCTCACCTTTTATTGTGCATGTCCCGTTAATAACCGCCTCTTTTGAGCCGGTTTTTATCATCGCATCTTTAAGCCTATCCTTATAAGGTTTTAGATCAACAAAATTCAAAGGGTCTTTTGTGGTTATACGGGAATCAAATTCCTTAAAACTTCCCTCATCAGCTGTCATGGCGATGCGTTCTTTGGCAGAAACCCTGAAATAATATCCGCATCTTGGACATACCCAGAAATTATTTCTCAACTCATCAATATAGAATGTCTCGTTGCATTTTTTGCACTGAACCCACTTTTCATCCTTCTTCTTTTTTTTGCCTCTTAGCCTGCTCAATATTCCCATACTACTCTCCTGAATATACCTCTTTGCCTTTATAGAAAGTTTTAACAACAAGCCCTTTTAGCTTCATACCGTGATATGGCGTGTTCTTGCCTTTTGAAACAAATTTATGTCTATCCACCACCCATTCTTTATGTTTATCAATCAACACGATATTTGCCTTTTTACCCTCCTCAAGACTACCACCTTCAAGGTTAAACAACCTGGCGGGTTTATAACTCATTAGTGAAATAGCATCGGCAAGTGAAACAACACCTGTCTGAACAAGATATGTATAAACGACACCAAAAGCCGTTTCAAAACCGCTGATGCCAAATGCAGCCTTTTGCATTGTGCATTTTTTTGAGTCTTCATCATGCGGTGCATGATCTGTTGCTATTGCATCAACTATACCCATAGCAAAGGCATTATGAATCGCCTCAACATCCTCTTTTGACCTCAAAGGCGGATTAACCTTGGCAAAAGTATTGTAATCTTTAATCATTTCATCTGTTAAAGATAAGTGGTGCGGTGTAACCTCAAATGTTACATTGGCATTGTCTAACTTTGCCTTCTTTAACACCTCAACAGATTCTTTTGTGCTAACATGGCAGATATGCAAATGTGCCTTTGTGCTTTTAGCAATCTCTATATCGCGCGCTATTATGCTTGACTCAGAGATATTGGGGATTCCTTTAAGTCCCAATTCAAAGGCTATCCTGCCCTCATTTACAACACCATCACCGCTTAAGTTTAAATCCTCCTCATGCAAAGTCAGAGGTAGATTTAAATCTTCAGCATAGATAAGCGCTTTTCTTAAAACATTGGCGTTCATAACAGGCCTGCCATCATCAGAAAACGCAACACAACCTGCTTCTTTAAGCGATGCCATATCGCTTAACTGTTCCCCTTTTTCGCCTTTTGTAATAGTGCCGATTGGATACAGATCGCAGATATCAAGCTTCTCAGCTTTGTTTTTTATATACTCCACAATCTCAACGCTATCTATCGTGGGATTTGTGTTGGGCATACAGCAAACAGATGTAAAACCGCCTTTAACAGCAGCCCTCAGCCCTGTTTCTATGGTTTCTTTATGCTTAAAGCCTGGATCCCTTAAGTGAGCATGGATATCAACAAAACCCGGTGCAACAATCAAACCTGTTGCATCAACCTCTTCATCTATGCTAACACCCTCCACATCTCCAACAATCTCGATAAATCCATCTACAATCGAAATATCGGCAAAACCTTCAAAACCCGTTGATGGAGCGATAACATATCCATTTCGTATAACCTTCCTCATACATCCCCCAATTTCTTTCTCAAAATCTCATTGACAAGTTGAGGATTTGCTTTCCCCTTTGTTGCCTTCATAACCTGTCCCACAAAAAAGCCCAGCGTATTTTTTTTGCCAGACTTATACTGATCCACAGCTTTTGGATTGTTTTTAATGATCTCATCTATGATAGGTTCAATCTGAGATGGATCTGTAATCTGAACAAGCCCCTTTTCCTTTATGATAACCTCAGGCTGTTTGCCTGTTTTATACATTTCAGCAAACACCTGCTTTCCTATCTTGCCGCTTATAGTGCCTTTATCGATCAACTCAACAAGCTCTCTTATATGTTCAGGTTTAATTAATGTATCCTCTATATTCTTATTCTCCTTATTCAAATACCCCAAAAGCTCAGATAAAATCCAGTTTGCTATTGCCTGAGGATTCTTGCTGTTCAAAGCTGCAGCCTCAAAATAATCGGCAAGCTGTTTTTCCTCTATCAGAAGCCTTGCATCCTCCCTTTTAATACCATAGTCGTTTACGAAACGCTCAAGTTTTTCAAAAGGTAGCTCGGGCATCTCCTTTCTAACAGCATCTATCCAGCTATCATCTATCAAAATAGGCACAAGGTCTGGATCGGGAAAATATCTATATTCAAAAGCCTCTTCTTTAGACCTCATGGGCTTTGTTATACCCTCTTTCTCATCCCACAGGCGGGTTTGCTGAATTACTTTTCCACCGTCCTCTATCACCTCAATCTGCCTTTGAATCTCATACTCAAGGGCTTTTTCTACATGCTTGAATGAATTCATGTTTTTTAGCTCGGTTTTTGTTCCAAGTTTTGTCTCTCCTTTTTTCCTTACAGAGACATTAGCATCGCATCTGAGGGAGCCTTCCTCCATATTGCCATCACATATACCCAGATACCTGACAATCCTTCTTAAAGAGCGTAGATACTCACCGGCTTCTTCTGGTGTATGCATTACAGGCAACGAAACAATCTCAAGCAGTGGAACACCGGCTCTGTTGAAATCAACATAACTGCCATCAGGTTTATGAATCGTTTTTCCTGCATCCTCCTCCATGTGGATGCGCTCAAGCCCTACTCTTTTCAAACCCTCATCCGTCATAATCTCGACAAAACCACCCTTTAGAATTGGTAGCTCATATTGCGAAATTTGATAACCTTTGGGTAGATCTGGATAGAAATAGTTTTTCCTGGCAAAGCGTGAGAATCTATTTATATTGCAATTCAAAGCAAGACCAAGCTTTATTGCAAATTCAACCACCTGTTTATTCAATACAGGCAAAACCCCTGGCATACCCAGACACACCGGGCAGACATGAGTATTTGGGGGCGCTCCAAAATCTGTGGAGCAACTGCAAAAAATCTTTGTTTTGGTCAACAGCTGTATATGAACCTCAAGGCCTATAACGGCTTCATACTCCATCACTACCTCCAATTGCTGGATTACTGACAAAAAACTCTTCTTTTTTGGTATCTTTTATGTAAACTTTACCATCTTTCAAACTAAGTTTACCCTCTACCAAAAGCTTCACCGCATAGGGATAAATTTTATGTTCTGTTTTTAATATTCTTTTAGATAAAGACTCCTCATTATCGTCATCAAACACAGGCACAACAGACTGAACAATAATGGGACCGTCATCTAAATTCTCAGTTACAAAATGCACGGTGGCACCCGCAACTTTAACGCCCTTCTCCAAAGCCTGTTTTTGTGCATGCAAACCCTTAAACGACGGCAGAAGGGCTGGATGGATATTGAGAATTCGATTTTTAAACGACCTGACAAAAAACTCAGATAAAATCCTCATATAACCAGCAAGCAGCACAAAATCCACATCCCTTTGCTTTAAATAATCAACAACAACTCTATCGTATTCTTCTCTGCTTTTGCCTTTAGGATCAAAAAAAACAGCCTCTATGTTGTGCTTTCTTGCTATCTCCAATCCCCTTGCCTGTCTGTTATCGCTTACCACTACTGTAATTTTGCCGTTTGTGATAAAGCCTGATTCTATAGCCTTTAAAATCGCCTCAAAGTTTGACCCTCTACCGGATAGTAAAACAGCAAGTCTATACAATGTTTACCTCTCCCTTACCCTTTGCTATATAGCCTATCTCAAAGGCTTCTATTCCTTCCTCTTTTGATATATCGATAACAGCTGTTTTGTCTTTTTCATCAACCGCCACAACAAAACCCACACCCATATTGAATGTTCTGTACATCTCTTTATCGCTTATCCCACCAAGCTCCTGCACAACTTTAAATACTTCAACCTCAGGCAGTTTATCCTTTTCAATTACCGCATCAAATTTTTTACCAAGCACCCTGTTTATATTGTCGTAAAACCCACCACCAGTGATATGGGCTGCAGCAAAGACATACTGCCTGATTTTTTTAAACAAAGAAACATATATCCTGGTTGGTTTAAGCAGTATCTCACCCAACGGTTTGCCAGCTTCAATCGAATCAAGACTATAGTTATTCTTCTCAAAAAACAACTTCCTCAACAGTGAGTATCCGTTTGAATGAAAACCGCTTGATGCAAAACCGATAAGCACTAAACCTTCATTAAGCACCCTGGGCAATAACTCCTCTTTTTTCAACACACCCACACAAAAACCTGCAAGATCGTAATAACCCTTCTTATAGATATCGGGCATCTGGGCTGTTTCACCACCAACAAGTGCAGCAGAAGCCTGCTTCAAGCCATTAACTATGCCCTTCATAATATCCTCAAGCACACCGTCTGATAGATCTGAATAAGCAATATAATCAAGAAAAAATGCAGGTATTGCTCCTGAGGCTATAATATCGTTTACATTCATTGCCACAAGATCAATGCCTATTGTATCGTGTTTTTTAGCTTTAATAGCTATATCGATCTTTGTTCCCACACCGTCTGTTGATAAGGCAAGCAGAAGATTGTCACCAAATATAGAACTATCAACAATGCCACTGAATCCGCCTATCGAATCAATTACACCCTTTTTTGGCAAAACAGCCACCAAATCTTTTATCTTTTGAGCAAATCTATTGCCCTTATCTATATCAACACCTGAATCTTTGTAGGTGATCATTCCTCTCTCCTTTTAAGTAAAATTGGCACCAATTTTTCATAACTAACAACGATAATTCCTAAAAGAGGCACAGATAAAATTACACCCCACACGCCAAGTAGCTTACCAAAAAACAAAATAGCAAGCAAAACGGCAAGTGGATCAAGCTCAAGCTGTTTGGAGTAGATATATGGAGCTATAATGTTGCCCGAGATAAAATGGATAAACAACAAAACAGAAAGCACCTCAATCGTCATAATAAAACTATGATGAACAAAAATAGATACAATAATAGGCGGAATAAACGAAACAATAGCGCCAATGTAGGGGATAATATACATCACACCACCAAATATACCAAACAGAAGCGCATAATCTATCCCGACTATATAAAGACCAACAACACTCAAAAAACTAACAACAATCATCAGTATAAATAAGCCCACTATGTAGCTTATGATCACATTGTGGATATCGCTAAACACAGCTAAATAATCCTCACCAAAAATTGTAAATACAACATTTTTGATGATAGCCTGATAACGCTGCCTGTAAATAATCATAAAAAACGACAGAATCGGTATCAAAAGGAGGGCTACAAGGGCAGAAACACCCTTAAGCAGCCCTCCAAGGCTACTTACGGCAAAACTCACAAGGTAACTCTTTAGCGACTCCATTGCAGCAGATGTTATCTTTGCCATATCGCCACTGCTGCCAAACTTATTGCCTATGATTTCATAGATCCTGTTGATGTAGCCGTTTATACTTGAAACAAACGCAGGAATCTGACCCTTTATCAACATAATCTGGTTTACTAAAGCCGGTATTGTTATGGTTATCACAAACACCATCAAACCCATTACTACACTTAAAACAAACAAACCAGCCAGCCAGCGCGGTATTTTGAACTTAATCAGAAAATTTTCAACCGGGTATGAAATCTGGGCAATCAGGTAGGATAAAAACACAACAATCGTTACAAAAGTCAACTTAAAAAATAACAGATAAACACCCGCCATCAAAAATGTTATAAAAATTATATACTCAAACAATCCGGAATGTTTTGGATTCATAATCTACAAATCTGCTTTTGGTTTATCAAGAGACTCCCTTAGCTCTTTTAGTCGCTGTTTTTCCTCCTCTATCGCTTTTTTTGCCTCATCAACAAGGCTCAACAGTGATTCTTTCTTCTGCGTTGCAAATTCTGAAGATTTATCCATAACCTCTTTAGTTAGCTGTGTAATTCTTTCTGTCAGGGATGCTAACTTCTCAATCGATAAGTCTTTTTCGCTTATAAAATCATTAACAACAGCAAGTTTATTTTTAATCTCCTCAACCTTTTCATCCTCTAAATACTCTTTTAATAAGAAATATCCTCCACCTACTAAAGCTAAAGCTGCCAATCCCAGAAAAATACCCTTTTTCATTGCTGACCTCCTTATTTTACAAGTTTTGAAACAAAATTACTGATTCCCGTTAAGAATGCGTAGATGTTATCCAATTTCTCCTCAATTGTTTTAACCCTATTGAATATATAATTTGTGTGATTTTCAACCCTCGTTTTTGTATCCACAACAAGTGATGTAACTTCAACTACTGTACCCTTTGTTTTATCCATAATTTCAAACGATGTTTCTTTTGCCTTATCCATTACCTCAATACCTGTATCTTTTGCTTTTGAACTTAACTCCTTTACATCCTCAGCCAATCCTTCTGCTACTGCAAGCAGCTGCTGTGTTTTATACAGCATATCATCAAGCTTTGACTGATAGGGTTCAACCTGCTTTACAACATCGTCAAGCTTTTTCTTCATATCCGAGTAAAGCTTGATTAGAACAATAATCCCTACAAGACCTGCTATAGCAAGACCTGCATAAACCAAACCAATAACAACCAAAGACAACTGTGCTAATGTTTCCATCTAAAACCTCCTAAACTTAAAGTTTTCTTCCAAATAGTTTTGAAACTATTTCGCTGGCAGACTCCTCAACCGAGCGGTTTGTTACATCGATAATCAACCATTGAGGATGCTGCCTGAAAATTGAATTTGCATACTCTACCTCTTCGTAGATCCTGCTTAGTGATGCATATGATGAATTTTCAATTCCTAATTTCTTCGCTCTCTGCTTTCTGATTTCATACAGCCTCATCGGGTCTATTGTCAATCCTACAATCTTGTTTTGATCAACCTTAAATAGCGCATCGGGGAGTTTTTCACCCTTTACAATTGCAAAATTGGCTACCTTATAGCCCCCTTCCTGAGCAAGATAAATACTTAAGGGCGTCTTGCTTGTTCGTGATAACCCTACAAGTATAATATCTGCCTCATCAAGACGCCTGCTGCTTCTGTTGTCGTCATGTTCCACAGTATATTCAATAGCTTTAACCTTTTCAAAATATTGGTCTGAAATCTTATGCAAAAGACCCGAAATATTGCGTGCCTTTTGACCAAAAAACTTCTCAAACCTTTCTATATAATAGCCAAATAGATCAAGCACCTCAATGCCAACTGCTTTAAACTTATCATTTGCATAATCCCTCAGTTTTTTATCAGCAATAGTGCTAATTACAAGCGGTTTTTCTTCGATTGCTTTATTTACAATCTCATCGATCTGCTCTTCTTCTCGCACCTCTATAAATTTCCTTTGAACAACATCAGGATACCTAAACTGCACCAAAAACGCCCTTGCAATCTTTGATGCCGTCTCTCCTGTGCCGTCAGAGATAAGATAAATAAACTTTTTTTCTGCCATCAAACACCTCAAACGCCAAGCTTAAAGAGATTATACAAAGAAACAACCAGCCAGAAAAGGATAAAAATAGCTAAAGACCAGAAGGGATTAATAATCGAGTATTTGCCCATCGAGTTAATCAGTTCAAAAGTGCCGATATAAACAATAAAAATTACCGAGCCAACAAAGATATTTTTTACAAGACCTCCCCTTCGTGGTGTTGTTTTTAGAACAAATACAAGGGCAATTAATGTCAAAATTACAACCGAAAAGGGGTAAAAGATCCTAAAAAGGATTTTTGATAGATAGAAGTCAAAATTGCCTTTGGATGAGTATAGATGAGAAAAAAGATAAAAGATAGATGGCTCTTTAAACTTTGATAAACTAACAAGCTGGTAAAATGAGCCTTTAAACGGTATTGCAATTTTATTAAAACTCTGGGTTTTTTTGGTTTTCAAAAGCATTTTGTTTCCATCTTCAAAAACAGCCCTACCCTTTTTTATAATAACCCTTTTTGCTTTTATAACTTCGTTTATACCTGAAAAATCCCCTTCTACCTTATAGGCAACAACATCTATAAAGGTCTTTTTATCTGCATCTAAGCTCTTAGCCTTAATAAAAAAGTTGCCTATTTTCATATAAAAGCCGTTGTAATCCTTATTTTTTAAATAGTAGTGCTTTATAAACGATGCCCTCTCAAGACCGTAGTTTATAAAACCCTCTTTAAGCAGAAACATCACAACAACAGCTATAGCAGCGCTGTATATCACAGGCTTTGCAATCTTAAATATACTTAAACCACTTGCACGCATAACGATAATCTCGTTTCTTGCAGAAAGCAAACCCAGACTAATCAAAACCGATAAACCAAACACAAACGGAAATGTGAAGTATATTAAAAACGGCGTATAGAAGTAGTAATACTCCAAAACCTTTTTTATACTCACGCTGCCCTTTATAAGCACTGACAGAGTAGATAAAAAATCGGAAATTACAAAAAGCAGGGTTGAAAAAAGAACCGCTACTGCAAGCGTTTTTAAGAAGTTTGATGCGATATATCTATGGATTATTTTCATAACTGTCGGTTATATCCCAATGTGCCAAAATAGGCTCTATGACTTTTTCAAATTCATCTAAAGAAAGCATAACAGAGGCATCAGAAAGTGCTTCTTGAGGATTTGGGTGAACCTCAAAAAACAACCCATCCACGCCCACTGCAGCTGCAGCAAATGCAAGCCATCCAGCAAACTCCTTTGTTCCACCACTTTTACCACCTCGTGAGGGAATCTGCATAGAGTGAGTAACATCGTAGACTATCTTTTTAGCAAAAGGTTTCATAATTCTCAAAGATCTAAAATCAACAACAAGGTTGTTATAGCCAAAACTAACGCCCCTTTCGGTTATCCATACATCATCATTACCCGATAAAATAACCTTTTCTGCAGCATACTGCATATCCCAGGGAGCCATAAACTGCCCCTTTTTTATATTAACAGTCTTTGAAGTTTTTGCTGCTGCAACAAGTAAATCTGTTTGCCTGCACAAAAAGGCTGGGATCTGAATAATGTCAACAACATCTGAAACAGGTTTTGCCTGCTCTGGCAGATGGATATCCGTTGTCAAACTAAAACCAAATAACTCTTTTACCTTTTGAAGAATCCTCAAACCCTCATCCAGACCCACACCTCTAAAAGAAGAGAGCCTTGTTCTGTTTGCCTTATCAAAGGAAGATTTAAATATCAATTCAATTTTGTATTTTTCTGTTATTCTGGCAAGTTTTTCTGCTGTTTGTAAGGTAATTTTTTCCGATTCTATAGCACAAGGTCCGGCAATAAAAAAATGCTTACTCATATTTTAAATTTTACCACAACTCATATCATTTCGTAAAGCCTGGCAATGTTTTTTACCTGTTTTGCCGTTAATACCTTATACTCTTTAGAAATCTGCTCAAGCACTAACCTATCTGTTTCAAACAACCTCAGATTGCCGCTTAAATCTATCTCTGATGCAAAAACAATATCACCCTCAATAGGTTTTTTCTTAACTGATGAAATCACTGCAGCAACAACAGCAGCATCAATCAGGGTGGATGATGCCTTTATGCCGCCTGCTATATTAAGATAAACATCGTAGGAGTAAATAGGCAAAGACAACCTCTTTTCTAAAACGGCAAGCAACATATTCAACCTGTTTATATCAAACCCTACAGCAACCCTTCTTGGTATGCCAAGCTGAGAGTTCACACACAACGCCTGCACCTCAAGGGCTATCGGGTAGTTTCCCTCTATTGTTATACCGTAGGCTACACCATCCTCATGTGTTGTAGAAGATATAAACTGCCAGGTGGGGTCTTTGATTTTTTCAAGCCCGTTTTCCCTCATAGCCAAAATCAACGCCTCTTTGGTTGAGCCAAAACGGTTCTTTAGATACTTAACAACCCTGAAGTTGCTTTTTTTCTCACCCTCTATCAAAAAAACAACATCCACCATATGCTCAAGCGTTTTTGGACCTGCTATTGAGCCAGACTTTGTTATATGAGCAACAACAAAAAGGACGATGCCAAGACTCTTTGCAACCTCAACAAGCATCTCAAGACAATACTTTACCTGCTGAATCCCGCCAACCGCATAATCTAAATCCTTCTTCAAAATTGTATGAATAGAATCGATTATACACACATCGGGCTTATTTGACTTTAAAATCTCCACAATTTCATCTATATCGGCACTACTGACAGCCTCTACATCTAAAGCATCAAGCCTCTTTGCCCTGATAGCGATCTGAGAAAGGCTCTCCTCTGCTGTTATATAGACAACCCTGTGATTTGATTTTTTTAAATCCCTTGAGAGTTGCAGAAGAAAAGTGGATTTGCCCACACCGGGTGTGCCTGAGACAAGATAAACACCGCCTTTTGAGAGTTTAAAACCAAAAAAATCCCCAAATTCACCCTTTATCTCTATAAAACTCTCTTTAACATTAACGCTACCCAGTGCAACAGGCTTTTTTGCATCAACAAATGTGTTTTTTGAATCCTGCTTTTCTACAAGCGTTCCCCAGCTTGAGCAGTTTGGACACTTTCCATACCATTTGGGCGTGGTATAGCCGCAATTTGTGCATACATAAATACTTTTTTTTGCCACAGACAAAATCTAAATAATCTTGTATGCTATGTCAAATAAAACAAATACTTTAAAAGCTATTCCAATTTTGTATAATTAGCTTAAGGGGGTGAGTTATGGATAGAAACATAGAAATTTTAAAAAGGGTGGAAGTATTTTCAAAAACACTTGCTCAAAACGGTATTGATGCTGCCATCATTATGCAAAATAGCGATGTTTACTACTACTCAGGCACAATGCCTTCGGGTATGCTTGTTATCTCAAACGATAACACCCACTTTTTTGCTATCAGAAAAGGTTTTGACAGGGCAAAAGAGGAAACACCGCTTAAAAATTTGGTTGCTGTTAAAGGCATCTCTGCATTAGCAAATCTATTTAGTGATTTTGGTATCAGATCCAATAGAATTGGCATTGAGATGGATGTTCTGCCAGTAGATATGTATTTTAGAATTAAAAAAACATTCAATAACGCAGAAATTGTTGATATCTCACACCTAATAAGAAGCCAGAGAGCCATAAAGAGTGAATATGAGATCTCGTTGATGAGGGAATCTGCAAGGATTCTTGATTGCACAATGGAAGATGCAAAAGAGATAATAAAGCCTGAACTAACAGAGATCTATATCAGTGCCACACTTGAGTATCGAGCAAGAAAAAGGGGGCATCAGGGTCGCTGCAGAATGAGAGGATTTAACGGCGAAATGCTGATGGGTCATGTTCATTCAGGCTTTAGAAGTGCATATCCTTCGGGATTTTTGAAACCCACAACGGGATACGGTATCTATCCATCTTTTCCAGATGGGGCATCATTTTACAAAATAGAAAAAAATACCCCTATCATTGTTGATTTTTTAGGAAACTATGAAGGATATCACACAGACGAAACACGGGTTTTTGTTGTAGGAAAACTTGATAATGAATATAAAAAAGCTTATGATTTTTGTATGGAAGTAATGAATTATCTTGAGGAAAACGCAAAAGAGGGTGTATCAACACTATCTATATACAACCACTGCATAAAAATGGCAAAAGAGGCAGGTTATGAGGAAAACTTTATGGGGGCAAGGGACAATCAAGTACCGTTTGTAGGCCACGGCATAGGGCTTGAGGTTGACGAATATCCATTTATAGCAAAGGGCCTTGACTTTGAGCTAAAAGAGGGTATGACATTTGCATTCGAACCAAAGGTTGCATTTTACGGAAAAGGTGCAGTTGGTGTAGAGAACACCTATGTTGTTAGAAAAAACAGTGTTGAATCATTAACAAGATACCCGAGGGAGATCATTGAGCTGTGATATACGATTTTTCGTTTCAACAGCGTTTTAAAAAAATAAAACTATACGAAATAGCAGCCCGAAAAATCTTAGGCGTTGAAGAAACAGACCCAGTATGGATTATAAGGCATAACTACTTAAAATTAGCCAAGCAGTACCATCCAGATATAAACCCTAAAACATCCGATCTGTTTAAAGATATCAATACAGCCTATGCAATTTTAACAAAGAAAGATCTCGACATAGATAGTGTAAAATTCTATACGCTTTCTTTGGAAGATCTTGAACGATTTGAAGAGGAATACAAAATGGAAAAAGATAAAAACAACTACTACGAAAACTGGAGAAAAAGGTTTTTTTAAAGGAGGTTTTGTTTAATGATAAGGGTAGCCATGCCACTTGAGAATGATAATCTATCTGAGCACTTTGGCCATGCCTCTAAATTTGCATTTTTTGAGATAGAGGATGGAAAAATCACGACTGTTGAGATAGAACCGGCGCCTGAGCATTTTGAAGGCAGTTTTCCAAACTGGATAGCATCAAAAAACGCTGATGTTATTATTGTTGCAGGTATTGGCCCAAAAGCCGTTGAGATATTTGAGTCAAAGGGTATAAGGGTTATTACAAATGTGGTGCCAAAAGATGCGCGCTCAATTGTAGAGGATTTTATTGCAAATAAGTTAGATGTCAGCTACAAAGAGGTTTGCGACCACCATAACCATTAAAAAGGAGGTTTTATGAAAATCACTATTACAGCGAAAAACACGCAGCTAACCGATTCGATCAAAAACTATGTGGAAAAGAAAATCGGCAGGCTTGAAAGAAAATTGGATTCACCTGTTAGTGCCGAGGTTGTTTTGAGTGTTGAAAGATACAGACATATAGCCGATGTAAAGCTCAACATAGATGGGGAAATCATGAAAGCCACAGAATCCAGCAAGGATATGTATTCATCTGTGGATCTGGTTTATGAGGTGCTTGAAAAGCAGATAGAAAAAATGAAAGATAAACTCTACAAATCAAAAAGAAGACAGAGCTCTCAGAGCGAATATGTATCTCAACCAACAGAAAGAGAACCTGTGATAGTGGAAGAAGAATTTATACCCAAACCGATGACGCCTGAGGAGGCGATATTGAAGTTAAACGAAGAAGATAAACACTTTGTTGTTTTCAACAACTCAGAAAATGGCAAGGTGTGCGTCATCTATAAAAAGAAAAATGGCGACTACGGCTATATTGTAACACGATGAAAGATTACAGAATTTCAAATTTTATAAAAACCGTTGAGCTGAATATAGACTGCAGCGATAAAGAAGAGTGCTTAAAAAAAATGGCTCATGTCCTATCAAAAGAAAACGGCCTAAATGAGGATGAGATTTTTGCACTTTTGAGGGCAAGGGAGAGGTTTGGGTCAACCGCCATAGGCGATTATTTTGCCATGCCACATGCAAAAATGGATTCAATCGATAGTTTAATCGGGGGCATCTTTACAACAAAACAACCGATAGATTTTGGATCATTGGATGGGATGCCCTCTCAGATTTTTTTTGTAATTTTGGCACCGGCTATAAAACCATCAATTCTGCTTAAAGCTGTAGCAAAAGCAGCAAAGATATTTAAAGATGCTAAATTGAAAGAAAGAATCATTCAGGCAAAAGACAAAGAAGAGGTAATGGATATTATTATAGAAAAGGAAAATCAGCTAAAGGCTTAAAGTGGAGATAATTTTAATAAGTGGCTTATCGGGAAGTGGAAAAACCACAGCACTTGGTGCCTTTGAAGATAGTGGCTATTTTTGCATAGATAACCTGCCTTTAAGCGTTATTGAAAAAATCGTTGATGTTTTTGAGCTTTCAAATACCACAATAAACAAATTGGCAATTGTTTGCGATGCTAGAGACCCAAACATCACTGGCAGCATCTCTGTAATAGACAGACTCAAGCAAAACTGCCAGATTAAGCTTTTATACTTAGAGGCAAACCTAAACTCCCTTCTAAAGCGTTTTGAGCAGACACGCAGAAACCACCCTTTAAGCCTTTTAAAAGGATTATCATTAAAGGATGCAATAGAGGAAGAGGAAAAAATATTAGCAGAAATAAAAAAACGGGCAGATACAGTCATAGATACATCAACCCTATCACCAACATCTCTAAGGGAGTTTATATTTTCGCGTTTTATCAAATCACAGAAAAAAATCATGATCCAGCTATTATCGTTTGGATACAAATATGGCATCCCCACAGAAAGCGATATAATCTTTGATGTTAGATTTATCACAAACCCCTATTTCATAGACGAATATAAAAACACAACGGGTCTGAATAAAAAGACATATGAATTTGTTTTGGCTCAAAATCAGACAAAACCCTTTTTGAAACTTGTAGAGGACTTTTTTAATACACTTTTGCCTTTGTATAAAAAGGAGGGCAAGAGTTATTTAACGGTGTCATTTGGTTGCACAGGGGGCAAACACAGATCTGTTGCCATTGTGGAATACTTTAAAGAGTGGTTTAACGCTAAAGGATACGATTGTAAGGTTTTGCATAGAGATATAGAAAAATGAGGTGATTGTATGCGCCATTTCTTAAGCATAAAGGAATTTTCAAAAAATGAGATAGAATTAATAGTAAAGAGGGCGATAGCATTTAAAACAGGCAGATCAAGTTATAACAACATTTTAAAAGATAAGGCAATCATTACGATCTTTTTTGAAAACAGCACGCGCACAAGAACATCCTTTGAGATGGCAGCCAAACGAATGGGGGCAAAGGTTATAAACATAGACCACAACCAATCAAGTATAAAAAAAGGTGAAACCGACTACGACACGATTATAAACCTATCGGCTATAAAACCTGATGCCTTTGTAATCAGGCATTACCACTCAGGTTATCCTTATTTTTTAAGTCAATTTACACAGATTCCCATTATCAACGCAGGTGATGGAACAAATGAGCATCCATCTCAGGCAATTCTGGATGCTATGACGATGTTTGAAATAACCGGCAGGCTTGACAACTTAAAGGTTTGCATTATTGGCGATATAATAAACAGCAGGGTTGCAAAAAGCCATATGTGGCTTGCAGAGAAGTTCAACTGGGAGCTATCATTTTTTGGTCCCAAAACGATGCTACCTGAAAAAAAATGGCTTTCGCATATGCATATCTGCTCAAATCTCAACGAAGCTCTAAAAAACAAAGACTTTGTCATGCTTTTGAGGATTCAGCTTGAGAGGGAAAGTGGCCAAAACATACCATCTTTGAAGGAGTATGCAAGGTTTTTTGGAATAAACAAAAAGAATATGCCAGACTGCTATATTATGCATCCCGGACCTGTTAATAGAAATGTTGAGCTAAGCTCATCTTTATTTGATGAAGAAAACGATAAAATCTTAATCACAAGGCAAGTAGAAAACGGCGTTTTTGCCAGAATGGCCATATATGAATTCTGCCTAATGTAAAGGAGAAAACAATGGAAAAAGACAGGGCATCTTTGTATAGATTTTTAAGTATAGGATTTACCTATCCTGAAGATAACTACTCAGAAATCATCGAAAAAGCCATAGAGCTTGTAAATCCATCCTACAGCAACTTAAATAAAAACGGCTATAAAATCAGCGGCATAAGAGATCTAAAAAAGGGTTTGAAAGAGCTAAAATCGCTCAAGTTTGAAGAGTGGCAGGGCATTTACACAAGCCTGTTTATATCAAACTATCCCAAAACACCTCTGCATCCTTATGAGTCGTTTTACAAAGAAGGCATTATTTCTGGTGCAACTGCAGATAGGGTTAATGAGCTGTATCAATCCTGCGGTCTTGAGATATTTGACGAAAGGGAGTTTCCCGATTATTTGATATTTGAGCTTGAGTTTGCAGCCTTTCTAATAGAAAATAGTGAAGGATGTAAACCAATCATAAAAGAATTCTTCGTTGATCACCTCTTTAGCTGGATTTTTAATTTTTTTGATGATGTAATAAAATATGAACAAACCCCTCTGTTTTATAGGGCTTTATCAAAAATCGGAGAAACATTTTTAGTTAAAGAGAAGAAAAATTTAGAGGTGCTCAATGAATGAAAAGGGTTACATTCAGGTTTATACGGGAAACGGCAAGGGTAAAACCACAGCTGCCATCGGTCTTGCAATAAGGGCAGCAGGTGCAGGTTTAAAGGTGCTGTTTGCTCAGTTTGTAAAAGGCCTACCCTACAGCGAGCATAAGGCTTTATCCCGTTTTGATAATATCACCATAAAACAGTTTGGTAGAGAGGGGTTTATTCATTCTAAGCCTCAACAGGCAGACATCGATAAAGCTAAAGAGGGTTATGAATTTGTCCTCAAAGCCTTTGATGAAGGTATATACGATGTGGTAATACTCGATGAGGCAAATATTGCCGTATTCTTTAATCTATTTAGTGAGGATGACCTGCTCAAACTTATGGATAAAAAGCCACCCAACACAGAGCTTGTGATCACAGGCAGATATGCAACAGACAAGGTTATTGAAAAGGCAGACCTTGTCACAGAGATGAAAGAGATAAAGCATTATTATCAAAAAGGCGTTATTGCGAGGGTTGGAATAGAAAAATAGATGAACAAAAAGTTTGTGCCTATACGCATAAAATTACTACGTCCATCACAAAGTAGAGAGTTTGATGTTTATATATTTGAAGAAACAAAACCCTTATTATTGTTGAGCAAAAACGCCCCACTTGAAAAAAACAGCCCCATTCTACAGCATAATGAAAATTTTATTGCATATATACCGATCAACCAATTGAATGCATACAAGCGATACATAGCAAAAAACATTGACGATATCCTAAACGACCCCAACACAAAAAAGAAAAATAAGCTCTATGCTATATATATCTCGATGATAAACAATATGGAGGAGCTTGTAAATAACAGCAATCTCAACATTTCGCCTACCCTTTCAAAAGATATATCGCATTTTGTTGCCCACACGCTCAACGATGCATCATCGATCACAACCTTTTTGACATTTATCAAAAACGACATAAACAATTTAGCCGTTCACATGTTTAATGTGGGTGTCTATGCATCTATGCTAACAAAAAAGATGTATAGTGATATTTCAACTAAAAAGCTTGAAGAGGTGGCAAAAGGGTATTTTCTACACGATATAGGCATGCTAAAGATAGATAAAAATATCCTTCTAAAAAAGGGTAAATATTCTCAAGAGGAATATGAGGAAATCAAAAAACATCCGATATACGGCGTTGAAATATTAAAAGAACAGCTCAAAATACACTCACCTTTAATTGAAAAAATCGTTTTAGAACACCACGAAAGAAAAGATGGTAGCGGATACCCCTACCATAAAACCCAGATTAGTCACTTTGCTCAGATCTGTGCAATATGCGATATATTCGATGCCATCACATCAAAAAGGGAATATAAAAACACTCCGCCCAAAACAACTTTTGAAGCATTAAAAGAAAATCAAGATTTTTTAATAAGAGAATTCGGCACGGAGATGTTTGAAGCGTTTGTTAAATGCTTCAGCGTAAAATCATGAAAAACACGCTGCAGCTGCTTGAGTTTGACAGTCTAAAAGAGACTATTGGCAGGCATATACAAACCCGCTACGGCAAAGAAACCTTAAAAAGTATCGAACCTGAATTTAATTTAGAGAAAGCAAAAAAACAATACGAAATAATGTTAAAGTTTTTTGAATACTTTATCCGCTGGGGAGATATTGCAATCGATGATATATACATAACACCAATAGTAAAAAGTGCTTTTGATGGTATGTTAGATGAAAAAGAGCTCAAAAAGATTGGCGATTTTATTGGCCAGCTCACACAGATAAGGGAGTTTTTAACAAGTCATGAACAGGAGGTGTATCAATACATCGAATTTGACATACCCTACCAACTGTTTGATGAGATAAAAAAAGCTATAGATAACTACGGCTTACTAAAGGATACGGCAACAGCGCATCTTTTTGAAATCAGACAGAATAAAAAAGCCACATCCCAGAACATCACAAGAATCTTAAAATCGATTATGCACTCAAAAGCCCGCGATGTGATAATGGATACTGCAATTTTTTTAAAAAGCTCCCGCTACACAATTCTTGTTAAACCCAACTACTCAGAATACTTTAGCGGCAGAATTATCGAGGTTGCAAGAAGCGGTGGCATGTTTGTTGAACCTGATGCAGTCTATAAAGAAAACTCAAAGTTAGAGGAGCTCATAGCCAAAGAGGAGGCAGAAAGAAAACGGATACTTCAAAAGCTCACACAGCTTGTTAGAGAAAACGCAAAAAGATTAAGATACAACGAGAAAAAATTGGGTTTTTTAGATCTAAATTGCGCTAAATACGCCTATTCAAAAACACTTCCTGACTGCGAAATAGAATATTCAAAAAAACCGATTCTGTTTGCAAAAAACGCAAGACATCCTGTTCTTGCAACGATAAAAGAAACAAAGCCTGTAGATATTGACCTAAAAAGCTCAAAAAACCTTATCATAACAGGACCAAACACAGGTGGAAAAACCGTATTTTTAAAGACTGTAGGCTTAATTGCATTAAGCTTTTATTCCACGATACCGATAAATGCAGAGTATTTAGAAATTGGTGAATTTGACAATGTTTTTGCTGTAATAGGTGATCAGCAGGATATATTTGAATCGTTAAGCGGTTTTTCTGCAAAGATGATTGCATTTAAAAAAGCCTATTCAAAAGCTACAGACAAAACGCTTCTATTGCTTGATGAGATAGGCTCTGGCACTGCCGCTGATGAGGGAGAGGCAATAGCCTACGCAATAATAAAAAATGCTGCCAAAAAAAGCATAATCGTTGCAACAACACATTACAAAAAATTAGCTTACACGCTGCAAAACGAGGGTTTTAGAACAGCTGCCTTTGAGTTTGACATAGATACGCTTAAACCCACATATCGTTTGATTTACGACAGAATTGGGCGAAGCTACGGCATCGAGATTTTAAAAACCTTATCAGTTGATGAAAAAATCGTATTTGATGCAGAAAAATTCCTAAGCATGAATGAAACCCTGATCTCAAAAGTTGAAAAACAGCTACAAAGACAAACAAAAATCATGCAACAAAAGGCCATCGAATTAGAAAGCACAAAAAAACGCTACCTTGAGCTTATAAAAAATGAACAGGCGTTTAAGGAAAAATTAACAGAGGAACTCAACCAATTAAAAGAACAAAAGAAGGAAGAATACGAAAAACTTTTAGATGAGATAAAGCATGAGCTAAAAAATCTTCTAAAGAGTAAAAACATCTCAAAAGCGCACAAAAAACTCAACGAAATCTCAAAACAAGCTCAAAGTTTATTCAACACAGAAAAAAAAGAGGATAAACCCCACTTCATACAGATAGGCGATAGAGTTAGCTTTAATAATTTAGAGGGCGTTGTTGTTTCCATCAAAGAGAATAAAGCCACAATAGAGGTTGACGGAAAAGCGATAAAGGTAGATGCATCAAAACTCAAAAAAATTCAAACAAAACAGGATAAAGAAAAGAAAATAAACATATTTGCTGCAAAAAATCTTAAATCGCTTGAATTAAACCTTATAGGCAAAAGACGCGATGAGGCATATTATGAGCTTTTGAGATTCGTTGACTCTTTATCAAAGGAAAATGTTGAATCAGCCCGCATTATCCATGGCATAGGCAACGGCATTTTAAAAGATATGGTAAGAGAAACTCTAAAGCAGCTTCCCTATGTTAGAAAATTCTACCCTGCTCATCCATCCGAAGGCGGCGACGGTGCAACCATAGTGGAGTTTGAGTAATTCTAAAAAACTCTATAGTATGGATAATCAGCTATTTTCAACATGTAATAATCGCCTCTACTATCCCCATAAGCATAAATATATTTAAATTTATCAAGTCTATATATAGAAATAATTCTTTTATACTTTTCAATTCCATAACAATTTGCCGGATCATAATATGCCACATTATCCTTGAAAGTAATTTTTGTAGCAATTAAATCAACGCATAACTGTTTTGAGATATCCTTTAAATATTCTTCAAATGAAGCAGAAACTATAACCACCTTATCACCATTTTTTTTATGATACATAAGCCTTGCAACAGCTTTACTTTTTAAAAACTTAAAAATCTTTTTAGAGAATCTCTGGGCGCTCAACCTGAAATAATCTTCGCTTTTAAACAGCTCTCTTACTACAAATAGTTTAAAATCAGAATTAGATATGACCTTAAATTCAAAAAGAGAAAGATAATAAAACAGTCTCGGACTTTTTTTTGCTAAACTATTAACATCAACACTATCTTTTAAAAATTCTAAAAAAGTATCTCTAAAAGTTAGCGTTCCATCAAAATCAAAAAAAGCTATGCTATTCAATCAAATACTCAATCCTTTAAATATAGTTTCAGGAATATGTACTATAATACACATTACCATTTTCCATATTGATTTTGTGTAAACGATATCATTTTTTTTAATATATGCATTCCATATATCTTCAGCAACTTCCTCAGGTAATGCTGTTAAAAAAGCAGGAAGCTTCATATGTGCTGTCATTTTTGTATAAACAAATCCTGGTTTTACTGTTATAACATGAATATTATATTTTGATAAAGCATTTCTTAAACCACTTAAAAAACAACTAAATGCAGATTTAGTTGATCCATAAAAATAATTCTTTTTTCTACCCCTATCTCCTGCTACAGAGCTTATACCTATAATAAATCCCTTTCTCTTCTTCTTAAACAACTCCGCAACTAAACTTATTAAGCTAACAGGTCCCATAAAATTTATATTATTCATTTCAATCATTTTATTAAAATCTTCTTTTATTGCTAATTGATCGTACATTATTCCACTTGCTACCAAAATACCATCAAAATCACCCACAGCATTTAGAAAAGTTTTATGATTTCTTATATCTGAAACATCGAATTTAAATATTCTAACATCAACAGAGCTTCTTATTTCGATATCATCCTTTATTCTTTTTAATTCCGTTGTATTTCGACTCGCAAGAATTAAGTCAAAACCATTCTTTGCAAAAATTCTTGCTGTGGCCTTTGCTATATCGCTATTTGCTCCTACAATAAGCAGTTTCACCGCTAACTCTCCTATATCCCTAATCTAATACTCTGGTATGAATTAAATGTATTTATCATACCGTAAAATCTTCTTATTTTTCTAAACTCCTCAACATAAGGATATCCTTTTTCAAAAACTTCCCTCTTCATTCTTGCATCTTTAGCTAAATATATTCTTCCATGATATTTAACAACTATCTCATCCAGCTTATCAAGAAACTCCAATATTCCTCTTTCATATTTAAAATCTAATGCCAAAGAATAACCTTCAAGGGGAAATGTAAGATAATTTTTATTTGCTTTACCGTATAGCTTCAAAACCGCTAAAAAAGAACCCTTTTTGGTTTTGGATATTAACCTCAGTATCTCAGATACCCCATCATATCCGTAATGTTTGGGTATGATAAATTGATACTGCAAAAAACCACCTTTACCATAAATTCTATTCCAGTTATTAATCGCATCTAATGGATAGAAAAATTCATCTATTGAAACAGTATTATGAATAATTTTATCAAGGAATCTATTATAGTAAACTTCATTAAAAATAGAAACAGATATGCTATTAAGAAAAAAAGAAGGTAAGTTTAATGGTATATTTTTTCTTTTTTTTTGTTCATACTTCAAAATACCATTATTCATAAATCTACCAATCATAACTAATCCTCTACCTAAATGCTTAGACTCAGAAAGACAATCTATCCAAGCTACAGAGTAAGGATATGTCGAATATTTTTCAAATACATCAAACATTTCTCTCAAGTTTTCCACTTTAATTATTATCTCATCTATTATCGATGATTGTATCTTTTTCAATTTAATACGAGATGAAAGTATAACACCTGTTAACCCCATACCTCCGCAAGTAGCTTTAAATAGTTCATCATTCTTATAAACCCTATTTATGCTCCCATCCGGCAACATTAAATCCAACCACTCAATCCATTCACTAAAGCTTCCATCGATATGATGATTTTTGCCGTGAACATCAGAAGCAATAGCTCCTCCAAGTGTAACAAATTTAGTACCCGGCGTAACAGGTAAAAACCAGCCATTTGGCACTATCGTTTCAAGTATATCTTTTAGCATAACTCCTGCATTGGCCTCAAGAAAACCCTTGTTTTTATCAAACCTTACAAAAAAATCATAAGGTTTGGTTACAATCACATTTTCAGCCAAACAGCTATCCCCATAGCTTCTTCCATTACCATAACATATAATATTTCTTTTTTTCTTTAACCAGGTTTTAAGATTTGAGTAATCATGCAGATAATATGCATTATAGATTTTAAATTTAGGATAATTTCCCCAGCTTCTAAACATAGCGATCCTATATTACATTTTTAACCACTTAAACTCAACACATATTTGTGTCAATACAAAATTGTGCTATAATGTTTAGGTAATGGAAAAGAAAAGTTTATTTATGCATTTTAGAACACAACTGGCTATAGTAATTTTTTTAAAATTAGTACTAATTTCTCTATTTCCACTTACTGGTGATGAGGCATATTTTACTGTATGGGGCAAACATCTACAGTTAGGATATTACGATCACCCTCCAATGATAGGGTGGATTATTTATTTTTTAAATTTTTTTTCCCATTCGTATGTTTTTTACAGGCTTTTTGCATTTTTATCTACGATAACTGTAGCTTACATTTTGTATGAGATTGGATTTTTATTCACTCAAGACAAATTTAAGTCTTCCATAGCTCCACTTTTTTTACTCTTATCCCCTATAGATATTCTAACCTCATTAATAACTAACGACATACCTCTTTTCTTGTTTGGTAGTATAGGTATGTATTTTTTTATATCCTCAATAGAAAAAAATAAATTATGGAAAACAAAAGCTTTTGTTTCAGGATTATTTTTAGGATTATCATTTTTGAGTAAGTACTTAAGCGGTCTTTTAATTATGGGTTTATATCTATATGCAATATTTGAGAATAAGAAAAAATCTTACAAAGTTATATTTTTCTCTCTATTAGGAACTCTACCATCTATACTTGAAAATCTTTATTTTAATTATATCTCCTGCTGGAATAACATAATCTTTAACTTCTTTGCAAGAACCAGACACCTAACCTTTTCTTTAAGCCACTTTACAATCTATCTGTTAATGATAATTTATATTCTAACTCCCTGGGGAATCTATTATGTTATAAAAAGCCTAAAAAACAAACAATACAACAAACTAACAAAATTCATCTTTATAACTCTTTCTCCACTTATCGTAATATTTACAATAGCTTCATTTAAAGTAAAAATAGGTTTACATTGGTTTCTTATTGACATACCATTATTTGTATTACTTTTTGATAACATAAATACTGAGTACATAAACAAATTTTTAAAACTTTCTTTCTATTTTTCTCTTTTTCATGCATTTATACTTTTTGTAGCTATAGCTATTCCAAAAAATCTTTTTTACAAAAACAAAAAATACCCATCCCTGATTTTATTCACAAACACAAAGCAAATATGCTCAATTATTAATAATAGATACTCAGATCATCTTCTTTTTACTACGGGATATACATCTGCCTCTATATTATCCTACCATTGCAACAGAAATGTATTTATGATTTTTAATGACTCAAAATATGGAAGAGAATTCGATAGGTTATTTGATGTAAAAAAAATAAAGAGAAGCACTATTTATATATTCCTAAAGAAAAAATCTAAATTTAATGAGATAAAGAAATATTTTAAGTTTGCAACTATCACCCAGTTTACTGTAAATAAAGCTACTTTCTATATATGCAAATGCTCTAACTTAAATTATCAGAAATATAAAACCTCTTTTCTGGAAGAGATTAAAAACAAATATTACAAAACCATACCTTTTTTGCCAAAAGGAGAATGCTACTTCTTAAAAATGTATTTTAAACCCATAAGCAATAAAAAGAAAACTAATCAGCCACAAAAAAACAGTAATTTGGAGAAACCTATCCTTAAGTATAAGAGAGGTAGGGTCTCCACTTTTGTTTTCAACCATAGCTATTTCCAAATACCTGAAAATACCCATCAAAACAAAAAAAGTAGTTAAATAAAGATTTTTTGAATGAAAATGTTGCTTAACATCCTCAGAGAAAGTATATAATATATAAGAAACAGTTATAACGGAACTCATAAAAACCATCGCTGCATCTATAAAATTAAGATTATATCCTTTAATACTTTTTCTTACACATACCCCATCTTCAATTGCTATTAAATCATCTCTCCTTTTGCCTAAAGCCACCAACAAAGATAAAAGGAAAGTCATTATAACAATCCAGCGAGACAACTCTATTGAACCAGAAAAACTCCCTATATACAACCTAATTACAAACCCTGAGGCTAAAACAAAAATATCTATAACGGGTATATGTTTTAAACGCAATGAATATAAAATATTAAGAAAAAAATAAAGTAGAAAAATAAAAAAAACTTTATATGCAAATACAAAAGCACCAAAAAGAGAAAAAACAGCAAATATAGCAAAAATTTTATAAGCTAAACTTTTAGAAACGGCTCCACTTGCTATAGGTCTAAATCTTTTAACCGGATGAAATCTATCAAAATCATAATCAATTAAATCGTTAAAAATATAAACAGAACTTGTCAAAAAGCAGAATAATAAAAAGGAAATATAAACATCACTATTAGGAACACGAAAAGCAAATATAAAAGGCACAAATATATAAAAATTTTTTACATATTGATTTATTCTTAAAAGCCTAAAAAAAATAGAAATCCTACTTTCTACCCTTTTCTCTGACACAGAAAAATAGTACAAAAATTATATAATTTTACAAGTATAATAATATTTGAGGTTTTTATCATCAACTACACCACTTTCATTTTCCCAATTCCTAAATAATTTGACATCACCTAAGTTCGGCTGCAAAATAGAACAAAAAGAGGTTATTTGACAGAAAAAATATATAGCTATTTTGACAGAGGAAACCAAAAATTTAGGAGTTTTAAGTGTTTGAAGGCTTATACAACTTTATAGCCTGTATTATTTATCTTCATTACAAAGATCAAAAAAGGCAGTTTTATAACAAAGAGATAGAAAAAGAGGATATAAACTTCGAAGAAAGCTTGCTTGGTATGGATATAGAAGAAGACTATTTTAAACAAAAAATAGCTGAATATAAGATAATTGATAGATGCAGATGTAATAGTGTTCATGATTATGTGTGTTCTTCTGTATATCTATCCCACACCAAAGAAAGTGATATTTTTAGGAATGATATGTTTATGATTACCAGTAACCTTGGCCATTTTATCTTTCATATAGACAGCAAAGGTAATTTATCTGAATGTGAGTTATTATTCTCAGACTCATATACGCCTGATTTCTTTAAAGAGCTTGTAATAAATATGCCCGCAGGAAATGAAACAGATAAAGAAGCATTACAAGCCATAAAAAGCAGAAAACTGTTTAATACCAATAAGCTATGTTACCTTTTTAAAAAAGAACAAATAAGAATTATCGAGATGGAATAATAAAGAAGTTTTAAAGGGCAGCTGACATCTGGTAAAACATATCTGATGATAAGGGTGGGATTTATGGTTTACATATTTAAGTTGAAGGGCTCGGGCTCATAGCCCTACACCCGTTAACATATCAATCTCACTCAACCTTAAATACCCTTACAAGCTTGTTAATTCTATCGGCCATAGATTTTACTTCTTCTGAGATACGTGCAATATCTGTCACAGCTTTTGCGTTATCTTCTGCAGCCTGCACAACTTCTTTAACCTGAGCATCAATTTCGTTTGCTGTTGCAGACAACTCTTCAATAGCAGCCGAGGTCGTATTGAGTTCTTCTATAACATTAGAAGTTTTATTAACCACACTTTCTATATGCTGTTTATCCTCATTGGCTTTTTCTTTTTCACTTAAAATCATATTTGCTGCGGTATCTGTTTTTTGAATGGCGATCTGAGTATCAGACTGCATTTTTTGAATCATTTCTCTTATCTCCTCTGTAGCCCTTTGCGTCTTTTCTGCTAATTTTCTAACCTCATCTGCAACCACAGCAAAGCCTCGTCCAGCCTCACCGGCTCTTGCTGCCTCAATTGCAGCATTTAGGGCAAGCAGGTTTGTTTGATCGGCTATTTCATTAATAACACCAATTATTTGGCCAATTTGTTTACTTGCATCTCCAACGGTGTTAATCTGTTCGATAGCTTCCTTAGCCAACTTTGCATTTTCCTCCATTCTTTTTAATCTATCCTCTATATCCTCCATCATCTCACGGTTAACTTCTCCCACTTCCTGAGCAAGCATATTAACTTTCTCTGTAGCTTCAGCCACATTATTTATAGCCTCAACGGTATCACTAACCGCATGCGCCATCTCTTCTGTGTTTCTTGTCGTTTCTTCAATGGTTGCCGATATTTCTGTTGCAGAGGATGCAAGTGTATTTGATTGTTCTGTTAATTCATCGGCTTCTTTATGGAGTTGTATAGCTATATTTCTCATTGAATCGATAACTTTGTTAATTCCACTTTTTAAAATTCCTATTTCATTACCTGTAATAACATCAAATCTTTTAGTTAAATCGCCTTTTGCTAAATATTCTGTTTTCTCAACAGCTGTAAGTAGGGGGTGAATAATATATGATTTAACCACAAAATACAAACCAACTATAAGGGCTATAACAATTAAGTTTCCTACGCTAACTAAAATTAAAAGATTGACACTGCGGGATTTAATGCCTTCCATACACTCCTTTACATCCTTATTCGATGTCTCAACAAGCATAGCGATTCTTTTTGCTATGACATCAAATGCAGTATAAAATTTATTTTTAGTTGACTCACTTATGTTGTGCGTTTCCTTAAATTCTTGTGCAAAAGCAACTCCGGATTGATAAAAATCCTCAAGCAACCGCCTTATATCTTTCAGATTTGAAACCAAGGAAGGGTTTGCTCTGTTCAGCTTTATGGTTTTGTTTATCAAAGAAATAGCCTCAGAACAAAAATTCTTTGCAGTAACCAAAGCAGACTCATCATCCATAAATGCATATCTAATAAAATAATCCTTACATTTTGCAAGATCTATAGCTGCCTTGTTGTAGTGTTTTAAACTAACAATATCAACCATCTCAACCTTACCTATTTTAGAACGATTACTGAGTGATATAACTACATTGCCACCGATTACAACGATAGCTGTTATCAATACCACCAATGTTGAAACTAAGAATAACTTTGTCAATCGCACATTTTCCATATTTTACCACCTCCTAATAGTTGTTTTGGCAACTATATATATCCCCCCCCGAATTTGTCAAGACCTCAAAAACAGTGGTTAGATGACCCATAAAATGGTATATTTATTGCGATGGGGGATGTTGCTGAGTTTTTAAAGAGCCAGATCGATATAGTTGATGTAGTCTCGCAATATGTGCAGCTTAAAAAGCGTGGCTCAAACTATTTTGGTTTATGCCCGTTTCACAACGAGAAAACGCCTTCTTTTTCGGTTAACCCTAAAGGACAGTTTTTTCACTGCTTTGGATGTGGTGAGAGTGGCGATGTCATCACATTTTTGATGAAAATAGAAAATTTAACCTTCAAAGAAGCCATAAAAGAGCTTGCAAGAAGATACAATATACCGATTTCATTTGAAGAGAAAACCCAACACGATTTTTTATACGAGATTCATTCAATTGCTGCTGCATATTTTCAAGAAAAACTGCTTGAAAACAAACAGGCGTTAGAATATTTAAAAAAAAGGGGTATTTTTGAAAATACGATAGAATCATTTAAAATCGGTTTTGCACCAGACAGCAGGCAGCTTGAAAAAATACTAATCGAGAAAGGTTTTAATAAAAACCAGCTTCTAAACAGCGGCATATTCTTTGACTCAAAAACAGGGCTTATAAATAGGTTTAGAAACAGGATAATATTTCCGATTTTTGATGTATCAGATAGGGTTATTGCCTTTGGCGGAAGGGTGATTAACTCAAACAATACGGCAAAGTATATAAACTCACCAGAGACGGTGATCTTTTCAAAGCAGAAAACACTGTTTGGCTTAAATTTTGCAAAAGATGAGATCAAAAAACAAAAGGCTACAGTCATTACAGAAGGTTATATGGATTGCATAAAACTACACTCAAAAGGCATCAAAAACAGCGTTGCAACGCTGGGCACGGCTTTATCCAAATTTCATATAAACAACCTATCACGCTATTGCGAGGCCGTTTATCTAAACTACGATGCTGATGAGGCAGGTTTTAAAGCGATGATGCGTTCTGCAGTGATTGTTTTATCCTCAAAAACAAAGGCCTTTGTTGTGGTTTTAGACAAAGACGAAGACCCAGATAGCTTCATCGAAAAATACGGCAAAGATGCCTATATAGATAAACTAAAAAATGCAAAAGAGTATTTTAACTATATCGTTGAGTTTTTGAAAAACAGATACGACTTAGATGAGCCATCATCAAAACTTAAAGCGATTGAACAGATAAAACCGATTATCTTTAGTATTTCAGACCCGATCCTTAAGGCTTCATATATATCAAAAACAGCGTCATTGTTTAATGTATCTGAAAATATCTTTCTAAATCCATCCAAAGAGATCTCAATACCTTCAACACTGACACCTCAGGAGGCTTTTTTAAGTATAGTTTTAGGTGATATAGAACTTCTGGCGTGGGTTGAGGATTTAGAAGGGTTTGCCGATAACTTAGAGGGCATCTATAAATCGATATATCTAAAGCTTGTTAGCTACTATTTAAGCGGCGAGGAGTTTGACATATCAAAATTTGAGGTTAATTTGACAGAAGATGAAAAAAAGATAGCCTACAGGCTACTGCAGCTTCAGCAGATGCAGATGCAACAAAGATACGAAAGAAGAAAGGTGCTTATATATCTTTTAAAGCAGTTTGAGATAAAAAACCTCAAAAAACAGCTAAAAATAATGCAAAATATTATTAAAAAAGAGCCAACAGAAGAAAACTTTAAAAAATACAACGAAATATTTTCAAAATTAAAAGGGGTTGTTAGTGAGTGGAGTGGTTGAGTTTATCCTTAATGCCATAGGATACGGCGGTTACACAGGCATATTTATATTGATGTTTTTAGAGAGTTCATTTTTTCCGTTTCCCAGCGAGGTCGTTATACCACCTGCGGCATACCTTGCAGCAAAGGGTAAGATGGATCTGTTTGTGGTTATTTTAACAGGCAGTATGGGCAGCCTGGCTGGTGCAATATTCAATTACTACCTTTCGATGAAATTAGGCTATCCATTTTTGGAAAAATACGGTAAGTATGTGGGTTTAAATAAAAGACGGCTTGAGATTACAAACGACTTTTTTCTAAAACATGGAGAAATAACAACATTTATAGGAAGACTTTTGCCTGCTATAAGGCAATACATCTCTCTTCCTGCAGGGATAGCAAAAATGAACATTGTAAGATTCAGCATCTTTACGCTGCTTGGTGCATCTATATGGGTATCAATACTGGCAGCCGTGGGTTACACAATAGGCAACAACCCGCAGTTAATTAAAGCTGCAATACACAATGCTTATCTGTATATATTTCTGGCAAGTGGTATTATTATTTTTGTTTATATCAAATTAAACAGGAGAAGAACATGATAGGTGAATTCAGACGCGTAGGCAATATGCTGTTTTTAAGTCATCTTGTTGATGCCTCAAGCGGCAATATGAGTGCATTAACAAAGGATGGTATATGGATAACAAAAACAGGCAGGAGTTTATTTAACTTAAGGATGAAGGATATTGTTAAAATCGGCTTTGAAAGGGATATCAGGTGGAATGCAGCATCCAGCGAGGTAGAGATCCATGTAAATATCTACAAAACCATCGATTCAGCAAAAGCTATAATACACGCACACCCCACAAACGCCATTATTTTATCGCTAAAAGGGTATAAAAGCTTTACCCCGATAGATTACGAAGGCAGTTTGTTTCTTAAAAATGTCGATATCATCGATATTCCCTTTAACAACTGGCAGCTTGCAAAGGAGGAAATCCCTCAATACTTTAAGGATACAAACAAAAAAGTAGTGATCGCAAAGGGGCATGGCGTTTTTGCTATATCCGATACGCTTTTTGGGGCTTTGCAGCTTGTTAGCGCTTTGGAAAACTCAGCAAGAATCTTTCTGGGGGTTGAAGATGGAACAAAAGATGTTTGAAAGGCTAAAAAGGGTAGCAGATGAAATAAAAAAGGCAAAAAGTGTGGCCGTTTTAACAGGAGCCGGCATTTCAAAGGCAAGCGGCATCCCCACTTTTAGAGACAAAGATGGTTTATGGAAAAAGTTTTCGTTCTCTCAGTTTGCAACATATCAGGCGTTTAGAAAAAACCCCAAAGAGGTCTGGTTGTGGTATAACTATAGAAAAAAAATCATAAAACAGGCAAAACCAAACCCAGCACATGAAGCTTTGGCAGAATTGGAACAACGCTTCAAAGAAAACTTTACACTCATCACACAGAACATCGACAATCTGCATTACCTTTCAGGCAACAGAAATATTATTGAACTGCACGGCAATATCTTCAAAGTCAAATGCACAATATGCGATAGAGTTTATGTAGATGATAAAATCTATAGCGAGGAAGAGCTACCGCCAAAATGCAAACACTGCGGCGGGCTTTTGAGGCCTTTTGTTGTGTGGTTTGGTGAAAATTTAGATAGAGACCTGCTTGATGAGGCGATTAAATCGGCCACAAGTGATGTATTTTTATGTATCGGCACAAGCGGGGCTGTGCAACCTGCAGCAAGTCTGCCAAAGATCGCTCACGATATGGGCAGGTTTGTGGCTGAATTTAACATTGATTATTCGGGTATATCCATCTATGCTGATGAGGTTGTTATAACAGAGGTAACTGAGTCGTTGCCACAACTCATAAAACTTTTAGACAGCTGAAAATTTACATATATGCCTGAAAGGGCAGCCAAGGCAGTTTTCACCTGCAAGTGGAAATATCTCATCTGAATTTTTTATGTGGTTTAAGATGTATGTTATGAGTTGTTTGTAATCTAAATTGCCATCAAGTTTAACCTCGTTGAATAGCTTCTCTGAGTTTTTAAGCTCTATATAAAACGCCTCAGTAGCTTTAACATCATTAAAGTTTTCTTTAACCAGAATCCCATAAAACGGCATCTGCACTGAGCCTATTGAATCGTGAAGCAAAAGTAGCTGTTGCCTGTCGTATTCGTTAAAATCAAAATCATCTAAAACTCTGCTTAATTTTTTGACTTTTGGTTTTTTTATATTGCCTGTTTTGTAATCGATAATCCTGTAAACTCCGTTATCGTATTTCTGAAGTCTATCGATTGTTCCTTCTATATTATAGCCTTTAAATGTAGCTTTTATTGTTTGCTCAACACCAACAAGATAAAAACTATATTGCTTTTTTTCCTCTTCAAACAGGTCTTCAAGCTTCTTTTTTAAGATAATCTTTAAAGCCTCAAGCTGAAAGCCACCATACAGATTTTTTAATTTATTTATTCTTTCTTTAATCGCGTTATTGTTTAAACGCTCAATATCCTTAACCTTGCTAATGGCACTGTTTTTTATAATCTCAAGCTCATTTTTGCCAACTTCTTTTCCCACATACTTCCCAAAGCTATCCTTAAGCAGCTCATGCACAATAATGCCTATCTCCATAGGATCAATCTCATCTGTGGCATCCTCTTTTACCTCAATTTTTTTGGCATACTTAAGATAAAATCTATAGGGACAGTTTAGGTATGTATCTACAGCAGACGGTGAGAATATAAAATCCTTTAGCGTCTCTTTAAGATTATTTTTTATCTCTTCTTCTGCCCCAGAAAAGCTAAATGCAGGATTGATAACCTTTTTATTACACTTCCAGCTATTCTGATTGCATAAAAACTGCAACTGATAAACAAATCTACTGGGCAGTAGTTTTTCGTTATTTGATATCGTGTTTCTGTATAGAATTGTTGTTTTTTTTGATGAGAATACCTCTCTGAAGAAAAAATACTTAGCAAGCAGCTCTTTCTTTTTATACGAGGTAAGCCCCAAAGCCTCTTTTAAATCTATCGGCATCAGGGGGTCAACCTTCTCTGTGGCAGGCAAAACACCCTCCACAGCATCAACGATAAACTTCTCATCAAAATTTAGCCCCCTGCCCTCGAGCATGCCCATAATCTGAACGCCTTTTAGAGGGTATCCCTCAAACGGAATTAAAATACCACCAAACACCTCATCAAAAAGCTCTTTTGCAAACTCAATATCCTTTATTGGGTGGTCAAGTTTTTTGAGTTTTTCAACAACCTCGTTATAGAAGATATTGATAAGCTGAAACATATAACGGTTAAGCTTTTGCATATCGATTTTTTGCACGATAGATTTAAGAACCTCATAAAGTTCAGACGTATTGCCCACACTACAAAGTCTATCAAGCAGCTTAAAAACAGATTGAAATTTCCCATATTCTTTTAAATAGGTTTTTGTTGGCATGCCAATCAACTGCTTTTTTGGCTCAATACCAAATAGAGTATTGGCAAGCGGGTTGCTTAAAAGTTTATCCAGAATCACAACACTAACACCGCTTCGATGTCTAATTTTATAATCCACTGCAGCATCAAATAAACATCTAAAAAATTCCCCTACGGCTGTGAGTTTAAGCGGATAGCCCATCGTCACATTAACACTTGAGGGTTTTGTTCCAAGATACCCTAAAATTCCAAACACAACATCCTGATTGGCAAGAACAACAGCACAGCCACCCAATTCTTTGTTTTTTAACGCTTTAATTCTATCTGCAACAAAAGCAGCCTCTGTATGGAGATTTGAAAACTCATAAAACTCTATCTCGGGTGTTTCAAAATTACAATTAATATCTTTAATCTCTGCAAAACCTTCCAATTGCTTCCTAAGCTGCTTTATTGCTCCAAAACCATCAAAATATTTATCTCTTTCATTTAAATCATCATGGGCTAACACAATCAGCTTTGAGTGGTTTGCAATATTTTTCAAAAGGTTTTTTTCCGATTCAGACAAAACAACTAAGTTTGCAAATATAAAGGTTGTATTCTTATCAAAACCAAAATCGCTAAAATGTAGTTTTGAGGCTATGTTGTAGAGTTTTCCACGATAAATGTAATTTTTGTATTTATTTTCATACTCTTCAAACAGCTCTGGTAGATGTTCTAAAATAACATGCGCCTCTTTGACTGTTTCATAATAAGTAGCACTTCTGAATTTCTTAATCTCTTTTTGTTTATCCTGTAGCTCAACATCATCAAATAACTCAGAAACCAGCTTTGCCCATTTCAGCAACGCTACATGATTGCCTTTAAAATGCGATTTTATCTTATCAACAGATTTCAAAAGCTCATAAAAAAACAGATGTCTTTCAACAGGAGAGTGCAGAATATAATCATTACCATCCATCACTATCTTTTTAACAAAATCATCTATGGCAAAAAATTCACAGCTCAATTGCTCTGTTGTATTTAAATTTTTCTGAACAAACCGATTAAACCTTCTGTTAACCGAAACAAAAATAACCTTTTTATTATCTTTAAGCTCATTTTTTATGATTTCTGAGGCTTTTTTTGCTAAATTGCAGCCAACATCTATGCGATAGAATTCAGCTTGCATCAACAATTCTCCTGTCTTTGACATAATAAAGCAAACCTTTTGCCTTCTCAAACAAAGCCGTATAACTCTTTATCTGGTCTTTATGATGATCCATAGCAATACCTGTTTTATAATCGATTACATAAACAACTGAATCCTTGATAACAATTCTGTCGGGTCTTAGAATATTACCCTGGCTATCAACAAACTCCTTTTCCACATAAACGGCATCTACGCTATAAAAATAGTCACTTAAATCCTCAAGCGTATTTTTTACCCACTGCTTTAGCGTTTTTTTATCGTTATCTGGGATGTTGTAAACCATACAGACCTCATCCACAAGATTATCAATATTATTAGTTTTATCAATTTTTGACATAATCTCGTGAAAAACATCACCCAATTTTATTTTTTCAACATCGCCTTCAATATCTACCTTTGAGAATATATTGAGGCGGTTTGTAAAATTACCCCTAAAGGTTGATTTAATCGCTTCTTTCTGCTCCGTTTTTAGTTTTTCACCCCTAAACTGCCCTACTTTATAAACCGCACCGTTTTCTTTAACATCCATTTTCAAGCTTCTAATAATAAAATCTATAGCGTTTAAGGGTTTGTCGTTATTTTTACCACTCTTTTTTGGGGGTAGATTGCCTATAATAAACAGGTTGCCTTTTGGGCGTGTATTTGCCACATACATCAGATTTAGCGCTTCAACAAAAACATTTTCTTTATGTCTTTTGTAAATATCGCCTGCAGCATCAAACATTATTGCAAGTTTTTTGTCGATCTTTACATACGCATTTTTTTTCTTTCCAATCAGATCAGCAATATCAAAGCTGCCGTAGATGCTATCATTTGTTGTAAAGTTCCAATCGTAATAAGGAATGATAACCGTATTGCTATCAAGCCCTTTTGCTTTGTGGATACTCATAACCTTTATGGCATCAACATTTTCTGAAACAGAAACAGAAACATCGCCCTTTTTTAAGAAATAATCCAACACCTCATAAAGCCCCATTCCTTTTTGGGTGAACTCAAAAACAGCATCAAGAAAACTCTCAAAATAGGAGCGGTTATCTGTAAACTCTATTATTTCCTTCTGATGAGCAAAATCGATCAGATATGCAAAAAATTCATACGGGTTGAACGCTGAAACCTGTTGTTTTAGCTCATTTAGCTTTTCGTCGCTTAAATTTATATCAAGCACCTCAAGGGTTTCTTTGCCATCCCTTTCAATAGCAAAACTTGCCAGTGCAAGAATTTTTTTTATATCAACAAGCGATGTTACAATCAAAAAATCCTCACTAACAACGGGAACCTCAGGAAAATGCTTCTTAATTATGGCAATGGTTTTTTTTATGTCGCTGTTTCTTCTTAAAAGAACCATTATGTTTGAATAGGATTCACCTTGACTGATACTAAAATCAATAGTATCTTTCAGCTGTTGTTCGTAAAAATCATCCTCGTTTTCTTTCTCAAAGCTCCCTACAACAACTTTTACAAAACCCTCACAATTCTTACTGCATTTCTGTTTAACATTTTCATAAATTGCACCAACACCACCAAAATCGTATAACTGAGCAAAGTTTTCAATGTTTTTATAACTGAATAGTTCATTGTTAAACTCAACAATATTCCTACAAGAGCGGTAGTTTGTATCAAGAGTCTCTTTTTTGTAATTATTTCCAAACTTGTTAAATAGTCTAAAATCACCACCGCGCCAGCCGTAAATTGCCTGTTTTTTATCGCCAACAACAAAAATACTGCCATCTGTTGAGTTTTCTATTTCATCAATAAAACACTTCAAAGCCTTAAACTGCTCAGATGATGTATCCTGAAACTCATCAATGAGATAATGCCTTAGTTTTTCTGCAAGCTGGATAAAGTTGTAGCTGTAGCTATTACTTTTTAAAATATCACCAACAATCCTCAAAATCTCATCACCAAAAACTACATTCAACCTCTTTTTGGTTAACTCAATATTTTTATTCAACTTTGTTGTAAATTTGATCGTCTGATCAATTTCTGCCATTTTTTTCAATAGATAAAAAATTCTAATCACCCTGAAGGCTTCTTTAACAAGTTCTTTAAAGTTATCTTCAATTTCATCACTTAAACTTTTATTTTTTTTGTATAGCTCGCCTACATCTTTTGCGCATCTTTTAAGCTTCTCGATCCTTTTTTCATCACTTAAATAGTAATCGATGCTGTTTTGTCTGGTGAATATTCCCGCTTTATTAGCGTTAAAAACACCACCGCTACTATTGATGATATCTGCTATCTGGTTAATCATATTTTCAAAACGGCTTTTTAAGGCTTGTTCAATGCATCTATAGTTGCCGTTGCAATTAAGCATCAATCTATTTTCGACATATTTTTTAAAACCATTCAGCTGCCAATCTGCACTGCTAATATTAGTATTTTCTAAAAGAAGGCTTTTCAGGATAAAGATGGGGTTTAAAGAATACCTTTTGGGATTTAAAGTTAGGTATTCCTCAAGCAACTTCAAAAGCCCTTCATGGTTATTTTTATCAAGCAGCATTTCAGAAAAAGATAGATCAATTAGTTCTTCTTTATCAAAACTAACCTCGTAATCGGGTCTTATTGCACGCATAACAGAGAGGCTTCTTAAGATCCTGTTCATAAATGAATCTATAGTTGAAACATTGAAATCTGAATAGTTGTTAAGAATATCTATTAATATATTTCTTGCTTCAATTTCGGGACTTTTAGCAGAATGTAGGGCAAAATCATTTAAATTAACATTTCCGTTTTTATTTGCGATAGCCTCAAGGATAGAGATAATACGCTCACGCATCTCGGCTGCTGCTTTATTGGTAAATGTTATGGCAATGATACTTGAAAGCTTATCTTTAGAAAGACCTGTCAATAGATCTATAAATCGCCTTGCAAGGCTGTATGTTTTGCCGCTTCCAGCAGATGCCTCAACAATCAGCAGTCTTTTAAAACCATTCATCAATCAACAGTCTCTATCTTCTTGAGCTTTTCGCAATACTCTTTAGTTAACAGGTCGCACCCCTTCAAAAGATGTTTTAGATAAGCCTTTGTTGGTTTTAAATTGTTGTCTATCTTGTTTTCGTTTGCAATATACACAACAGCCTCAACCTCTGCTCCGCTATCAAGCTTAACAACAACTATATCCCTATAGTAGTGCGTCGGGCAACCCTCAGCCTGATCAAGTCTATCAATACCAGATTGATCTATTTCATAAACAATACCCTCAACAACACCGCTTTCATCCTTAACAATATTGGCATAACCCACACCTTCATCTGATGCCATCTTGTTAAATGCAAGTTTCCATCCTTTCAAGACTGCATACTGCCTGTCTTTAAACAAAACACCCCTATCCCTCATTCTTTCTGGGTTCATATTGGAACCATAAGCAAAATACTTCATAACACCCTCCACTTCTTTAAAGATATGCAACAACTTTTGCCTTGAATTAAATTAAGCATATCAATTTATTTATATTGGTGCAAGTTTATTATGAACAAATGCAAAAAATCAATTTATGTTTGCCAAATTTACAAGCAGGTGTAAAATTAAACCTATGGATGCGAGTGTTCTTCATTTAATAGCGGCATTCTTCATAGGTTGCATAGTGGGGCTGATAAATGTTTTAGCCGGTGGGGGCTCTTTTTTAACACTGGCGTTTCTTATCGCCATAGGTCTACCACCCAATGTTGCAAACGGCACAAACAGGGTTGGCCTTGTTTTGCAGAACAGCTTTGCATCCTTTAAATTCTACAAACTCAATATATTAAAAACGCGTTTTGGGTTAGCCGTTGCAATCCCCACTCTAATTGGAGCCTTGCTTGGTAGTTTTATAGCCGTTCATATACCAAATGAACTTTTAAAAAAAATTATAGCAATCCTGATGGTTCTAATAAGCTTAATAACCATCTACAAACCTGAAAGGTTTGCCAAAAAGGAGCCGCTAAACAAAAAAAACTGGTTTTTTATACTACTTGCATTCTTTTTTATAGGCATATACGGTGGTTTTATTCAGGCTGGCGTGGGTTTTTTTATTATTGCAGCATCTGTATGGGGCGGATTCAGTATGGTTGAGGCCAACGCCATAAAGGTCTTTCTCATCACACTTTATACGATACTGATTTTGCCGATATTCTTTATCTCTCATCAGGTAAACCTCCTGGTGGGCATTTTTTTGGGTGCTGGCAGTATCCTTGGAGCAAAAGCTGCAATACATCTGTCAATCAAGAAAGGTGATAAGTTCATAAGGGGTGTTTTGCTTGTTATTTTAGTATTCTTTGCCATTAAACTGATGTTTTTTTAGAGGTTTTAGATGGAGTTTTATATAGTTTCTGTGGGAGAGGAAATCCTTGAGGGCTCTATAGTTGACACAAACAGCAACTTCATGGCAAGGCTTCTTAAACAAAACGGATACAAAGTAAACGGCATAATGGCTACAGGCGATGATATAGATAGGCTTACCGAACTTTTTCAAAATCTATCTTTAAAAAACGCCTTTGTTATCTCAACAGGCGGTCTTGGACCCACATTTGACGATAACACAACTCTGGCTCTATCAAAAGCCTGCAACCTAAGAGTTAAACTAAACAGAGATGTATATTTTGACATAGTAAAAAAGGTAAAAGCAAAAGGCGTTGAGTTAAAGCCCTCACATTCAAAACAGGCATACCTGCCCTACCCCTGCAGAATCATAAAAAATCCCCACGGTACGGCTGCAGGTTTTATCGTTAAATGTAACAATGCATATTTTGCTGCTCTGCCTGGTGTGCCAAGTGAAATGAAATCTATGGTCAATGAAGTGATAAGTTTTATATCAACGATAATCCCATCACAAAAACTATTTAGTCAAGACATAAAACTCATAGGTGTGCCTGAATCGGATATGGACAAATTCCTTAAAGACAAAATCCCCGATGATGGTGAGGTGATTTTAAACGCTATGGAGGGTGAACTTGCCGTTAGAATTAGAGCTGGCAGCAAAGAAATAATAGAAAATTTATCAAACAAGATTAAAAAACAATTCGGCTATAAGGTTTATTCTTTTAATAACCGCTCAATCGAAGATGTTTTGTCTGAAACATTAAACAGGCTCAACCTAACAATAGCATTTGAAGAAACAATAACAGCGGGCTATTTAGCATATCTTATGCACGACAAAAGCTGTTTTGTTGCAAGCTGCATAAATAAACCGTTGTGTAATACAGATGCTGACATTATTGCAAAACCTTTCAATCTTAAAGGTAACGAATTTGAACTGTTTATCAAATTTCACAAAGACTCCTATCAAACACGGCTAAGATACATGGGCAATAAAAACTTTATGCATAAGGCTATAGCAAAAAGGACGCTGGGTTTTATCTATCAATACCTAAAAGAAAATATTGATTTTTCAACAAGCTGAGATTATCATCCTTGTGGGAGGTAAAAATGGGCGAGGTTAAGGTTTACCCTGATTCGATTTTAAGAAAAAAAGCAACAGATGTTGAAAAAATAGATGATAACATTATAGAAATGCTCAACAGAATGGCAGAAATAATGTATAAGTATAACGGCATAGGCCTTGCAGCAGAGCAGATCGGTTTAACAAAGAAGCTGGTCGTAATAGATTTAAGGGAAAACGATAAAAACAATTTGATAGAGCTTATCAACCCGGTTATTGTTGCAAGTGAGGGTATCTATGAAGAACATGAAGAGGGTTGCTTGAGTGTGCCGGGCTATTACGATGTTGTTAAAGATAGAAAAAAATGGATAAAGGTAAGGTATTTGGATAGAAACGAAAATGAAAAGGAGCTTGAAACCGACCAATTCCTAAGTGTTGTTATTCAACATGAAATAGACCATCTAAACGGCAAACTGTTTATAGATCATCTACCACCAACAAAAAAGGAACTTTTTAAAAAACAGTGGAAGAAAAAGGCAAAGGAAAACAGATGAAGGTTTTGTTTTTTTCAACAAGCGAGTTTGGCATAAAACCGCTTGAGGCGTTGCATAATTCAAAACAGTTTGAGGTAGCAGGAGTCATATCAACACCTGATGCAAGGGGAAAAAGGGGCAAAAAGCTCATAAAACCACCTGTAAAAGAGCTGGCAGAGCAGCTCTCTTATGAGGTTTTTCAGCCAGAAAAGCTAAAAGAGAAGAGTGTTATTGACAAAATAGCCTCTTTTGGTGCAGATATATTTGTTGTTGTTTCATATGGAAAAATAATTCCCAGAGAGATTTTAGACATTCCAAAGCTGGGCAGTATAAACATTCATCCATCGATTTTACCGTTGTATAGAGGGCCATCACCCATTAATACAGCCCTTTTAAACGGCGACAGCTACACAGGCGTATCAATAATAGAAGTGACACAAAAAGTTGATGCTGGCGGCGTTTATATGCAATGGATCGAAAAAATATCAGACTCAGACAACTACCCTACCCTACATGATAGGCTAAGTCAAATTGGTGCAAAGATGCTTTTATGCACACTTGAAAACCTTAAGTTTTTAAAGCCAATACCACAGAACGAAATGCTTGCAACATACACACAAATCATAAAAAAAGAGGATGGCAAAATCGATTTTGAAAACCAGACGGCCACACAGATAAGAAACAAAATTAGAGCCTTCTATAGCTGGCCTACTGCTTACTTTTACCATAAGAATAAAATGTTCAAAGTCTTTGATGCAGATGTTGTTAAATTAGAACAACCAAAGCCAGCAGAGGTTGTTGAGTGCACAAAAAAAAGCCTTATAATCGGCTGCAGGGAGGATGCAATCTCAATAAAAAAAATCCAGCCCCAATCAAAGAAGGTGATGGATATTGCAGCCTTTTTAGCAGGGTATAAGTTTAATAAAGGTGAAAAAATCGGCTAAATACGCCCTATTTATACTGCCTATTGCCTCATTCTACTTTCCCTTCTTGAGTTTTTTTGCCTTTGTCTGGCTGTTTGATGAAAAAAATAATCTAAAAGACATAGCCGTTGGGTTTGGGCTTTTTTATCTATTTCTGTTTTCTGGACTCTACAAAAGCGTGCATATCTACTATGGACTAAATGCGATACTGGGCGTTTTGGCTGTTTTTGGAGTTGCTTTATATAGCCTTATTTTTATTTTATCGGGTTTTTATGTCTTCAAAAAATCCAACACAGGAATATATTTTTTGCCTGTTTTTATTACAGCTTTTGAGATCTTAAGAAATATACTGCTTTTTGGTTTTCCCGTAGGCAATATAAACATACTCACCTATAACATCAATTTTTTTATTCAGGATGCTTCAATCTTTGGCAGTATGATAGAGGATTTAAAGATTCTGTATATCAATCTTGCAGTTTTTCTTTTGATTAGAAAAGCCGCCAAACCTGCTGTGTTAATTATAGCGGCTGTGGCAGCTTTAACTGTTGCAGGGTTTATCTTTAAGCCAGAAAAAATAGAAACAAAAAACAGCTCACTTGCCGTTATTCAGGGCAACATACCGCAGAATGAAAAATGGGCAGATGAGTTTTTACAGAGAAATCTATTAATTTACTTAAAACTTTCAAAAGAAGCTTCATCAAAGGTAGTTTTATGGCCAGAGTCTGCCTACCCCTATCTATTTTCACCTAAATACTCATCCTATGTTTCAAAAAACTTTGATAATCAAACAACATATATTTTTGGAGCAGTCAGAAAAGACAGTAACAACTATTACGACAGTGTTATAGAATACAAAAACGGCTTATTTCACTTCTACGATAAACAAAAGCTGGTTCCGTTTGCTGAATTTATACCATTCTCAAACCTTATAGGTTTAAATGGTTATAGTTTCAACAAAGGCTCTTCTTTAAAAATCTTTATTGCCGATAAACTAAAAATCGCACCCCTGATTTGCTATGAGGAAAACTTTTCTTCGCTTTCACGCCAATATAAGCTAAAAGGTGCGGATGTGATAGCCGTTTTTACAAACGATGCGTGGTTTGACAAAACTCCTACTTTTGAGCTTTTTCCAAGAAGTGACATCTACAGGGCGATAGAAAACTCTATTTTTGTAATAAGAGCCGCAAATACTGGCAAAACCTTTATCGTCAATCAAAACGGAGCAATAGTTAAACAGCTAAAAGTTGATCAGAGATCTATCTTGAAAGTTAATAAAATAGAGATCTTTGCTTCAACAATCTACGATAGACTTGGCTATCTATTTGATTATTTATTGGTAATTGCAGCTATACTCTTATTTTCTTTAAGAATATATAAAAACCCAAAGCGGCAAGAATAATATCAGGCAGATAAAGTGGCCAGAAAATATGATGGGCATGATAAAAGGTTTTTGCTATCGAATACAAGATATAGTATGCAAAGAAAATAAACAGACTCAACACAATCCCTGCACTTTTGCCGCTGCGTGCAAAGTTTATACCAAAGCCAAAAGCAACAAGAGATAGCATAAACACGCTCAAAGACAGAGCAATCATTCTGTGAATTTCAAACAAAGCTTCGGGATTATGCGTTTTTTTAAAAAGATTATAGAGTTCAACTACATTCATAAATCGTGGCTCATTTTTATTATAAATATTACTTTTTGTTACAAGAAACGCCACCTTATAGACATCAAAAGATCCATACTCAACAATTCCTTTTTTCTCAGAGTACATTTTGACATCAAAGAATGTGGCAAGAATCCCGTTGTTTAAATCACTCAAAACAGACCTCTTTGCTACAAAAACCTGATTTTTATTGGAAAAAAACACCTCTTTTAGTTTCTTTCTATCGGCTGATAGCTCTTTAGCCCACAACACCCCATCAAGTTTGTCGTAAAATGTATTGGGTTTTAGAGCAAGGTATATTTTTCCCTTTAAAGCCTTTGTAAGCTCGGTTTTGTAGTTAAACTTTGAGCTGTTTGCAAGGAAGCCTATATCGTAAATCATCAACACAAAAACAAACAAACTCAAAAGAAATGCAGGAAAATAAACCCTAACAAGTGAAATACCACTGCTGCGAAATGCTGTAATCTCAGAATTCAGCGACATATCTGAATAGACATAGTTTACAGCAATTGTTAAAGCCATAGGGATTGTAAAAACACTCAAAAAGACAGCCGTATCAAATAAAACTTTAAAGATAAAACCCAGCGATGAGCCTTCAGAAAACAGTATATCATAAATCTTAACAATATCCCCGATAATCATTATCAGTGTAATGATTAAAAATGAAACAACAAAAGAAAGCGCAAGGTTTTTGAGTATATAGTAATCAACCCTTTTTAGCATCAAAAACCCCAGAAATATCTAACAAAATAGCTACCAACAAAGATATACAATACGGCAGCAAAACTCAAAGCAGGGCCAAAGGGAATCTGACTATCGCTGTCCTTTTTAGAGATCAGCATATACCCGATACCTGCAGCTGCACCAACAAAAGAACCTACAAAAAGGCTAAACAAAACACCTTTTAAGCCAATAAAAGTGCCAATGCCGGATAAAAGCTTTATATCGCCACCACCCATCGCCTCTTTTTTAAAGATAAGCTTACCAAAAACAGCCACAGCATAGAGAATCAAAAAACCAGCCGCACCACCAATTAAACTATCAACGACCCTGTGTTGCAAAAGTGCAAAAATCAAGCCCACAACGATCAAACCGATACTGATTCTATCTGGAATAATAAAATGCTTCAAATCTATAAACGATGCAACAATTAACGCATAACCAAAAATAAGATAAACTGCAAGATCAAGACAGATACCAAATTTTCTATAAACAAGGTAGGTAAATATTGCTGTTAACATCTCAACCGCTGGATAAACAACAGAAATTGGGCTTTTGCAATACCTGCATCTGCCTTTTAGAAGCACAAAACTCAAAACAGGTATATTATCATACCACTTTATCCTGTTTTTACATACAGGGCAGGCAGAGGGTGGATAAACTATAGACTCACCACGAGGAATTCTATAGATACATACATTTAAAAAACTGCCAATTACAAGACCAAAAACAACAACGGCTATATCAATCATTTCTTTTTGTCGTAAAAATAGATGCAACAATGATACTTACAACATAGAGCAGCGTTAAAGGTGTTGCCATAAGAAACTGAGTAAAAATATCAGGAGGTGTAAGAATTGCTGCAACGATAAAGATTATAAGTAGCGCATAATCAAATCGTTTAAGAAGGTCTTTGCCGTTTATAATACCCATTCGTGCAAGTATAAAAGATACAACAGGTAGCTCAAAAACAAGCCCAAAAGACATCACCATTTTCAAAAATAGCGACATATACTGCTTTATTGAAGGCATGGCAGAAAGCTCTTTGCCGCCGTATCTTAAAAGAAACTTAAAACCCAAAGGCAAAACGACTTCATATGCAAAAACAGCACCGCTTATAAAGAAAAAACTAAAGGCAAGGACAAAGGGAATTGCAAATCTCTTTTCGTTTTCTTTAAGACCCGGCTTAACAAACAGCCAGATTTGATAAAATGTAAAAGGTATGGAAACTATTACAGCTGCCACAACGGCTGCTTCAATCCTTACCCAAAAAGCCTCTGTAACACCTGTAAAGATTATCTTGCTACCTGTAGGAAGCGCCTGTTTTAAAGGAGCTATAGCTATATTTATAATTTTTTCGGAATAGGAAAGTGTGCCAATTAAGGCAACCAAGATTCCACCGATTATCCATAAAAGCCTGATTCTTAGCTCCTCGATATGCTCAAGGAGCGTCATCTCATTGGGGTCTTTTTTGATCTTCCTCTTTCTTTTCATCCTCATCCTTTAAAAATTCTTCCCATTTTTTCTCTATCTGTTTTTTTGGGTTAATCTCATCAATTGTCTCTAAATCTTCATTGAGCTCTCTTTGCAATTCATCAATAGCTTTTTTTATGTTTTTATAGATATACGCAACACCCCTTAAAATCTCAGGCAACCTTTTTGGCCCCACAATAAAGATAGCAATAACCGCTATAACAATCATTTCGGGTGTGCCAATCGAAAACATACCGCCTTCTCCTTTCGCATTAAGCCTAATAAAAGTTGACCCTCTTGTCAAAAAATAATAATCTTTTTAAAAAAGGAGGTGAAGTATGCAAAGTCACGAGATAGACTACAAGATTATTGGCGATGATATGCAAATTGTTGAGGTAGAGTTAGACCCAAACGAAACGGTTATTGCAGAAGCAGGTGCAATGAACTACATGGAGGATGGCATAAAATTTGAAGCTAAATTGGGCGACGGCAGAGAGGAAGGCGGATTGCTGGGCAAACTATTTCAGGCTGGCAAAAGGGCTTTAGCTCAGGAGTCTTTGTTTATAACTCACTTTACCAATGTATCCTCGGGTAAAAAACATGTGGCATTTTCTGCACCCTATCCCGGCAAAATCATACCTGTGGATTTAGGGTCATTGCAGGGCGATCTTTTATGCCAGAAAGATGCTTTTTTGTGTGCAGCCTATGGAACAAAAATCGATATCGCATTTACAAAACGCTTTGGCACAGGCCTTTTTGGCGGTGAAGGATTTATACTTGAAAGGCTGAAAGGCGATGGTATGGTGTTTATCCATGCAGGTGGAACAGTAATCAAAAAAGAGTTGCACAATGAAATTTTAAGGGTGGATACGGGCTGTATTGTGGCTTTTGATGAGTCTATAGACTACTCTATCGAGCTTGTTGGCGGCTTAAAATCGATGTTCTTTGGCGGGGAGGGTATGTTTTTAGCCACCCTATCTGGCACAGGCACGGTGTATCTGCAGAGTCTACCATTCTCACGCCTTGCAGATAGAATTATAGAAAACGCTCCAAAAATAGGTGGAAGCTCCAAGGGTGAAGGTTCAATACTTGGCAGTATAGGAAGATTCTTGGATGGTGATGATTAATATATGGCAACCTTGATTCTTTGTTATCACCACATAAACTATAACGAAAGAATCACACCTGAAATTTTTGAAGAAAACCTTATAACACTTAAAACTGCGGGCTTTAAACCGATAAAATTTTCTGAGCTGATCAACTATCTTGAAAACAAAAAGGAACCTCCCAGAAAAACCGTTCATATAACATTTGATGATGGCTATGCGGATAATTATATTTATGCTTACCCTATCTTAAAAAAACACGGCTTTTATGCCACTATATTTCCTGTTGTTTCAAAGATTTCTGAGGGCATTAAACGGGCTACAGCTTTTGAGCTTAAAAGTTTAAGTATTTCAGAAAGTGTCAATGAACTTATAAAAAAATCCCCTTTTGTTAGCTGGGAAGAATTAAAGGAAATGATTGAAAGCGGCATTTTCGAAGTAGGCAGCCACTCCCTAAACCACAAAGCCTGTTTTGATGCCCCGGAAGTTATTAAATTCAACAAAGACAACTCCATTGAATGGTTTTTAGAACTGACAAACGATAGACGATTGGGTGTTCCGATTTATTCAAAAAAATGGAACTGCGCTGCAGATTGCATAACAATCTCAACAGAAGTCAATAATTATCTTGCGGAATTTGTAAAAAACAACGGCGGCGTTTTATTTTTCAAAAAGCCCAACGCAATGAAGATTTTAAAAAAACAATTCAAGCGCTTTGTCAAAAAACACCCCTTGAAAGTATTTAAAGAAGAAAAAAGTGATAGACAGAAACGACTAAAGCAGGAGATTCTTAACTCAAAAATAATCCTTGAGGATAAACTAAACACAAAAATTGATTTATTTTGCTATCCGTGGGGGGATTATGATGTTGAAAGCGTATATGAAGTTATAGAAAGCGGATACAAGGCAGCTGTTACGCTCAATGTGGGTTTGGTTGATAAGAACTCATACCCTTTCCTTCTGCCAAGGGTTGAGGTTAGAGCACCTGCATCATGGCTAAAAAAACGGCTTAACATATACTCCAAACCATTTGTGGCAAAACTCTACTCAAAGGTGTATCATAAGATATGAGGTCAAGTATTATTGCATTTTTTCTGTTTCTTGCCACTATAGCATTTTTTGCCATAATGTTGCCGTTTTGGAAATCCATCGTCTGGGGTATCACCATTGCAATAGTTTTCTATCCCCTATTTGAAAAAGCTCAAAAAATTTTTAAAAACAAAAACATCTCATCCATCGTAATCATTTTTGTTGTTCTTGTTATTATTGCAATGCCCATAACATTGGCTGTTTATATTATGGTCAATGAAACAGAAAAGTTCCTGGAAAATATTGGGCAGATTAAGTTAGCCTTCTCAACTATCGTTGCCAAAATCCATTCAATCTCAAAGCTAAAAATCTTAACGCCGTATTTAGACAAACTCGATCAGGCTCTATTTAGCGTTTTGCAAAATACTGGCGTTTTAATAACAAAAAATGTTGGTATTATCTTTTCTCAAACCTACAACATCGTTGCAAACTTTATCTTTTCATTCATTATTGCGTTTTATTTAATCAGGGACAATGAGAAGTTTTTAAACTACATCTCAAGCATGATAGACGACAAAGAAAGCTTCTACAGAATTCTTAAATCAATAAGGGATAGCATTAATGCTACTGTGCTTGGTGGTGTTTTAACGGCATTTATTCAGGGCATTGTAGGGGCAGTGGGATTTTTAATCGTTGGACTCAATGCATTTTTTATGTGGATGTTCTTGATAGCTTTATTTTCATTTGTCCCCCTTGTTGGCACGGCAATAATCTGGGTGCCTGCTGCTGTTTATCTGTTTATAGACGGCCATATTTTGAAGGGCATCTTTTTAAGCATCTGGGGTGTTGTTGCCATAGGCATGGTGGATAACTACATAAGACCCATCATAATAAGCTCAAAAATCAACATCCATCCTATGATCCTCTTTTTTGGCATACTGGGTTCGATTATCGTTTTTGGCCCAATAGGCATTATCGTTGGTCCTGTGATTATATCTGTCGCTGATGTATTAGTAAAAACCTATGTCGAAAATAAATCCAAAAGATATCGTTAAAAACTGCATTCAGCAGATTAAAAGTATTCATCTAAACTGGATAGAGATAAATGCCTATCTGTTTAAATGGATTCCTTTTTCTGTTATAGTCGGCCTTATTGTAGGCATCGTGGCATCCCTGTTTGACCTTGCATTGATCAAGATAAACGCACTTATTTCAAACCACACAGCAATTATTATTCTTTATGCTTTATTCGTCGCGACTTTAACAGGCATTTTATCAAAAAACGACGAAAGGATGATGGGGCCTGGCATCAACTATATTTTATCAAGAGATAAAAATGATATAACTTTTGTTAGCTTTATCAAAAAAACGATTTTAAGCCTGTTTGCATTGGCCGGAGTTTTTGTGGCAGGAAGAGAGGGTCCTTCGTTTTTTCTTGGCTCTTATTTATCATCCTCAACAGCAAATATTTTTAAAATTAGTGAGAAATTTGAAAGAATCGTTGGCTTGATTGGGGCTGGAGCCTTTACCGCTGCCCTTTTGAAAGCCCCTTTGGGTGCTGCAGTTTTTGTGCTTGAGATAAGATATGTAAACGACATGGAGTATGAAGGTTTTCCCCAGGTGCTTATAGCATCGATTGTAAGCTATTCTGTTTTTGCATTCCTGAGGGGCAAACACAGCCTTCTAACGATAAACGGCAACCTAAACTGGCACATTCCAACGCTTATCTACCTTGTGCTTACAGGCATATTTATAGCAGTTGCCTCATACATCTTTATATCACTTTACTATTTTGCCAAATGCAACAGCGCTTACCTAAAAACCACTATTAGACCTTTAGTTGGTGTCCTGCTGGCACTACCTATAATCGTTACACTTGCACATGAGCATAATCTTCATCTAATTTCAGCAAGTGTAAACTACCTTGCTTTAACAAAGCTCTCCATTCAGCTTATCCCGATAAATAAAACAATTCTTTTGATTTTAGCTACAATGCTGCTTGTTAGCCTTACTGTTGGTTTTGGTATATCAGGAGGCCTTATTCTGCCAAGCCTCATCATAGGTGCGCTGATAGGAAACGGCGTTGCATCAATATTTAATCTAAATCCTACACTGTTTGCCTTAAGTGGCATGGCAGCCTTTTTAAGTGCCTCTGCCAAAACCCCGCTTGCAGCAATTATTTTAGTGCTTGAAATCAGCCAAACGGATTTAATTATCCCTCTTACAACATGCGTTGTGGTAAGTTATATTTTATCATACGGTGTGGGTGTATACTCAAGTCAAAAAGAGTGCAAGCTCAAACTCAATCAAAATTAAAAACTTAATTTTGAAAGCTCCTCTCTGGCTGCCTTTTTTCCAATATCAATCATCTCTAATATTTTGTGAAAGTCATACAGATCGCAGGCTTCCTTTGAAACATTTATTACAACATCAGGCTTATACTCTGCAACTCTATAATTCACTATTGCATCTTGCATAATTTCAACCGAAACAGACGCTATATCAAATATACTATCTGTTTTCTTCTGTTTAGAGAATACATCTACAAAATACTGCTTGAGTTTGCTGGAATGTTCTATATGCAACGGATCTTCAGCCCTAAACCTGCATTCAATTGGAGCATTTACATTGACAGCGATAATATAATCACTTGCCACAGACATAAGCGGCGCAATGGGCAGAAGATTTAAAACACCGCCATCTACAAACAGATGTCCACCAATTTCAACCGGTGTAAAAACAGAAGGAATAGCAACAGATGCCCTCACAGCCTCAAGTAGATCCCCTTCCTGAAACCAGAACTCCCTCCTCTTTGTTATATCAACAGCCACAGCAGTAAACTTAATGGGCAACTCTTCTATCTTAACATCACCTACAATACTGCGTAAATGTTCAAAGATTTTATCCCCCTTTATCAAGCCACCAGAGATTGTAAAATCAAGCAACCTTACCATATCAAACTTACTTAGATTACTAACCCAGTCTACATACTCCTCAAGTTTGCCTGTTGCATAAAGACCACCTATTAAAGCACCCATAGAGCAGCCAGAAATTGCATTTATTTTAAAACCCATATCTTCAAGCACCTTTATAACACCGATGTGTGCATAACCTCTTGCTGCACCACCGCTTAAAACCAACGATACCGTTTTCATTTTTACACCTCTTTGATAAATTATACACATACCCAAACAAAAACCCAACAATAAATGCATTTGTAAAAAAACCAACTTATCGGTATAATTAAGCGATTTTTTTGTATCGGAGGGCCACATTAGAGGCATCAAGCTCAGCGATTTTAGCGTAGTTATAACGGTCATTTTGATATTTGCTGTTTTAGTCATACCGTTACCCGGTTTTATTATCGATTTTTTAGTATCAACATCCTTTGCACTTGCGCTTTTGATTTTTTTTGTTAGCGTATATGTGCCAAAACCGCTTGAGTTTTCTACTTTTCCTTCTGTTTTACTGGCTGTAACACTGTTCAGGTTATCATTAAATGTGGCAACAACAAGAGCGATTCTATTAAATGGTGCTCAAACCCCTGAGGCAGCAGGAAAAATGATAGAAACCTTTGGATATTTTGTTGTTGGCGGCAACTATGTTGTTGGTTTAATAGTTTTTATTATTCTTGTTATTATCAACTTTGTTGTTATTACAAAAGGTGCAGGCAGAGTTGCTGAGGTTGCCGCACGATTCACTCTGGATGCAATGCCAGGCAAACAGATGAGTATCGATGCAGACCTAAATGCAGGCATAATAGATGAAAAGGAAGCAAGAAGGCGCAGGGAAGAGATTTCAAGGCAGGCCGACTTCTACGGAGCAATGGACGGTGCAAGTAAATTTGTTAGAGGTGATGCCATTGCAGGTCTTTTAATTACCGCTATTAACATTATAGGCGGTATAATAATTGGCGTTTTACAACACCATATGAGCTTATCTGCTGCAGCAAGCAGATACACTGTTTTAACCATTGGAGATGGGCTTGTCAGTCAGCTTCCAGCTCTAACTGTATCAACAGCAGCTGGTATCATAATTACAAGAAGCTCTGAAGAGATAAACCTATCAACCAACATTGTTAATCAGCTAATAAATCAATATCAAACCCTGTATATTGCCGCAGTGGTGCTTGTAGTTATGTCTTTAATTCCCGGTATGCCTACATGGCATCTTGTAATTCTTGCAGCCATTCTTGCTGGAATTGCATACTCAATCTCATCTCAGAAGAAAAAAGAGGAAGAAAAAGAGCTTGAAGAGGAAAAGGAAGCCCAGCAGACTGAAGAAGAAATTACAATGGAGGATATAGAAGAGGCTATAAAGGTTGACTTACTTGAGCTAAAAATCGGCTACGGGCTGATAGGTTTTGTTGATGAAAAAGCAGATGGCTCTTTAATAAAACGCATAAAGCTTATGAGAAAACAGATTGCAGGTCAGCTTGGTGTTATAGTGCCTTCAATAAGAATCAGAGATGATTTAAACTTAGACAGAAACGAGTATGTTTTTCTCATAAAAGGTATAGAGGTAGCACGCTATCAGGTCTATCCCGATAAATTCCTTGCCATGAAACCCGGTGGAGGCAAAGATATAGAGGGTATTCCAACAAAAGAACCAGCTTTTGGACTTGATGCTATATGGATAGACAACAACCTAAAAAGCGAGGCAATCGTTAAAGGATACACAGTTGTTGACCCTGTTACCGTAATCATAACACACATTACAGAAATTATAAGATCCCATATTTCAGATATCTTTACCAGACAGGATGCAAGTAAACTGCTTGATGCTATCAAAGAGGATTATCCAAAAATCGTCGAAGAACTCAATCAGCAACTCTCGCTTGGTGCCATACATAAAATTTTGAAAAATCTGCTTGAAGATGGCATACCCGTAAAAGATATGATAACAATAGCAGAAGCACTTTCTGACTATGCGGCATACACAAAAGACCCAGACACTTTAACTGAATATGTTAGAATGGCTTTAGCAAAACATATCACCAATCTGTATAAGGATGAAAACAATGTAATCCATGTTATAACGCTGGGTAGCAATGTTGAAGGTGTCATTAACGCCAATCTAAAGGAGCAAAACGGTATTACATATCTGGATCTGCCTCCAAATATCTCAGAAAAACTCATAGAAAAAGTCCAGCAGGTAATATCCGATGTGGCAGGCAAAGGCATTGAGCCTATCATCTTGACATCTCCACGGATTAGACGATACTTTAAAGGGTTTATAAGCAGGTTTTTTCCAAAAATTCCCGTTATCTCCTATGCGGAGATAGCAGAAGGGGTCGAAATTAAAACCGTAGGCAGTATCGAGTTATGATATTAAAAACCTACACTGCAGCAACCTTTGAAGAGGCCTTAAAAAAGATAAAGGCTGATTTGGGTGATGATGCATTCATAGTCTCATCAAAGAAGGTTAAGAAAGGTCGATTTTTTTCGTTTTTCAAAAAAGAGGTCTATGAGGTTACAGCAGCTATCGACAACACACCACCAAAAAAAGAACAAAAATTTAAACAGGCTATAGAGCAATACTCATCCATTTCAAAAGAGAAACCCAAAGAAGCAGAGCTTGAAGAAAGGGTCAAAAAGTTAGAGCAGATGCTTCTAACTGTAAAGGATGATGCATTTGAAAAACTCATTCAGCAGATAAAAGGAGACATTAACGACTTAAAAACAGCCATTACACAGGCAAAAAAGGACACAGAAGTCGATATTTCAAAAATTCCACTTGGCATGAACAGATATTTTGCATATATGTGCTCACTGGGAATAAAAAAGAAATATGCATACAAAATTGCTCTGGGTGTTTACAGAAATCTTGATAAAAACCGCTTAAACGACGATGAATATGTTAAGGAATATCTATCTCTTGTTATATCCCAATTCTTCAAACAAAGCAGACCATCTCAAAAAACCATAATCCTCCTTGGACCAACAGGTGTTGGAAAAACGACAACACTGGCAAAACTTGCTGCCATCTACAAATTAAAGAAAGACAAAAAAGTGGGCATAATTACAACAGATACCTACAGAATCGGCGCAGTGGATCAGCTTCTAAATTATGCAAAAATCATGGATATTCCCGCTGTTGTTAGTATAACAAAGGAAGATTTTAAATCATCTCTAACAGATTTAAAAGACAGAGACATCGTGCTTGTTGACACAGTAGGCAGAAGCCCGCGCGATATAAAAAGATTGATAGAGCTATTTGAAATCTTCAAAGGTCAACCTGCCCTACACTTTTCTTTAGTTATGGCAACAAATATCAAAGAGGAAGACAATCTCAACAGTTTTAAAGAGTTTTCAAAGCTACCCATAAACGACATTATATTTACCAAAGTAGACGAAACAAAAACACCAGGCAGTATGTTAAACATAGCAGTAAAAACAAAAAAATCTATATTCTATGTATCTTACGGTCAGGATGTGCCTGAGGATATAATCGAGGCAGAACCACTCAAAATCTCCTCTTTAATTATCAAAGGAGAGGTAAAAAATGGCTGATCAGGCTGAGAAATTGAGAGAGATGGTAAAAGAAAAAAGCAAGAAAAAATCGCGTGTAATTGCATTTACCAGTGGAAAGGGCGGTGTTGGTAAAACAAACATTGTGGCCAATGTGGCATACCTTTTAAGTAGTATTGGCAAAAAGGTTGTTGTGTTTGACGCAGACTTAGGGCTTGCAAACATCGATATTTTAATGGGCTTAAAAAGCAAACACTCTTTAATAGATGTAATAAAAAACGGCAAAAAGATGAAAGATATCATGATCAAAGTCAACGATAACTTCAAGGTGATTCCTGCTGGAAGCGGTATAGAGGAGATAGCAAACATCACAGAACCTATTTTTTCAAAGATCAAGGATGAGCTGTTAGATATCGCCAAAGAAACGGATGTTTTACTAATCGATACAGGCGCAGGTATATCTAAAAAAGTAACATTCTTTTTAAAAAACGCAGAAGAGATCGTTGTTATCACAACACCAGAGCCAACAGCTATAGCTGACGGCTATGCCATACTTAAAATTCTTTCAAAGAACTATAAAAAAGAAAACCTATATATTTTTGTCAATATGGCAAAAAATCCGCAGGAAGCAGAAAATACAATTACAAACATAAACAAAATCTCCAAAAAATTTATAGAAAAAGAGTTTAAACCCATGGGATGGGCTTTGTATGATAAAAATCTCCTGCAGGCAGTAAAATCCCAAAAACTCATTGCTGAGCTTTATCCCAACTCTAACTTTACAATATCGATGAAAAAGTTTATAAATGCAATGTTTAAAGAGAATTTAAAAGTCAGAGAAAATCCCATTGCGCGTTTCTTTGCGTCGCTGTTTGGAGGAGGCTGATGAGTTTAAGTTTAATCTGGGGAGCTTTTTTTGGCGGCTTGGCAAGCTTTTTTTCACCCTGCATTTTCCCCTTAATCCCTGTTTATCTTTCCTTTGTTACAGGACATACGCTTGAGGAGTTAAAAAGCGGGGCAAATACCCAGCCACATATAATTTTTATCAAAACGACACTGTTTATTCTTGGTTTCTCCTTAATCTTTATAACAATGGGTGCAGCTTCAAGCTCCATAGGTATTTTTTTGCTCTCCAATAAAGTTATACTTGCAAGGATTTCTGGTGTTATTCTTATTCTTTTTGGATTGCAGCTATCTGAGGTAATAAAAATCGATTTTCTAAATAGAACAAAACGACTAACAACCTGTAATAGAACACCTGGCTATCTATCCTCTTTTATTTTTGGTGTGATTTTTGCCTTTGGATGGAGTCCATGTGTAGGGCCGATGCTTTCCTCTATTTTAATTCTTGCAGCAGACACAGCTTCTGTGAAACAGGGCAGTCTTTTGTTGCTCATCTATTCCTTAGGTGTAGGTTTTCCATTTCTTATTTTTGCATTCTCAATCAACTACTTTTTTAAAATCTCAAAAACCTTCAAAAGACTGGATCTACTGCAAAAAATATCCGGTGTTTTATTAATGATAGCTGGCGCATACTTAATCTACAACGGGGGATTTTAGGCTTGAAAGCTAAAAAAGCTGGACTATTTATTAAGGCAAAAAAAGGAGGTGAGCAATGAGAAATTTATCGGTCAAAACATTGAGTCTGGGTGGGGTTCTGCTGATACTTGTAGGTTTACTCATTGCTTCTGCTTATACATTTTCTGTATTAAAATCTTACCAAAGACACCTTGATAGGGTTTATAAAAGAGATCTTGCACAGCTGAGTCTATACCACAAAATAGAAAGCAATTTTGCAAAAGGTGAAAAACTTCTGTTTAAAGCATTTTCTTTAAAAGATTCCAACTTATTAGAAAGGGCAAAAAATAATTTCTCTACTATAGCAAACCTGATCAATAAAGACCTTTCGCATCACAGAGAAACTCTATCTAACTCTGAAGTTGAAAGATTGAGAAACCTGAACTCCCTCATTCAAAGGCAACTTGTTATCGCAGCAGATGAAATCAAAAAAGCAATAGAAAATAACAATACAGCCGATATTAACAAAATAGATAGTAAAACTATCCAAATCGAAAATGAGATAGAATCTCTAACAGACAGCAGAATAGCTTTGGTAAAAAACACAATATCAAAGCTTGAAAACTCTTTTAAAACCACAGATATGGTAATGGTCTTAATTTATATCATTCTTTTTGGAATTGTTTTAATTATATTCTTTAGTGTAAAAAATTATCTATTAGAACCTCTAAAAGAAGTCTCAATTATTATTGAAAGATTTAAACATGGGGAACTAAATATAAGATTTCAGTCGATAGAAAACAACGAGATCGGCAAACTAAAAAGGGACCTCAACGATATGGCAAAAGAACTGCAAAAAATGGTGCAGGATATTAAAAACGCCTCTGATGTTATGGTTTCCCATTCTGCAAGCCTATCATCAGCCGCCACAGAAATGGCAGCAACAAACGAACAAACCACGCGCAGCATGGATGAAATAGTAAACGCCATCAACGATACTGCAAAGGCAATCGATGATATTGCAAGGGCTGCAGAAAATGTAACCCACCTTGCAAATGCAATTGGAGAAGTAAACGAAAAGATGATTGATGATATAGAAGAGCGTGTAAAGAATATGGATAAAAATGCAAAATTAGCAGAAGAGACAATGGAGCAGATCAATATAGTTGGCGAATCATCTCAAGGTATCGGAAAAATTGTTGATGTGATTAGTGAAATCGCTGATCAAACCAATCTGCTTGCTCTAAATGCTGCAATTGAGGCAGCACGAGCCGGTGAGGCAGGACGAGGCTTTGCTGTGGTTGCAGATGAGGTTAGGAAATTAGCAGAAAAGACGCAGAGTTCAACAGAAGAGATAAGAAACATGATTGTAAAGATGCAGGCTGATGTTGAAAAAGCCATTGAAAAAACCAAAAAAACGCAAGAAAGCATACTATCTGAGGCAAACGCCATTCAGAAAAACAAAGACCATATCAACGATGTTGTAGATAGAACCAACAAAACAATTGATGAGATAAACTCAACATCCGCTGCCATTGAGGAGATTTCAGCAACAGTGGCAGAGATCGACTCTCAGGTCAAAGAGGTTGTTGAGGCAGCAAGGGAAAATGCTAAAGCAGCAGAGGATGTATCAAGAGCATCGGTTGAGCTAAAAGAGATAGCTGAAAAGGTTTCTCAGGAGGTAAATAAATTTAAACTCTAAAAAGCATACTCTATAAAAATTGTAGGAGGAAAAATGAAGGTTGCTATCGTTGGCGGAGGCGGCAGAGAGCATGCAATAGCCCACTCAATAAGCAAATCACCGCTATGTAAAAAGCTATATTGCATACCTGGGAATGCAGGCAGTTTATCTATAGCTGAAAATATTCCTATCTCGGCAGAGGATATAAACGGCATAGTGGAATTTTGCAAAGAAGAAACAATAGATTATGTTGTTATAGGTCCAGAAAATCCTTTAGCAGAAGGCATTGTAGATGAACTAAACAAAGCAGGTATAAAGGCGTTTGGACCAACCAAAAAGGCAGCAAGAATCGAGGCAAGTAAATCCTTCACCAAAAACTTTTTAAAAAAATACAATATACCAACAGCAGAATACGAGGTTTTTGAGGATTTTAACAAAGCAAAAGAGTATGTGGTAAAAAAAGGCGCCCCCATTGTTGTTAAAGCAGATGGTCTTGCAGCTGGAAAAGGCGTAACTGTAGCAAAAAGCACAGAGGAAGCTATAAAAGCTTTAGAGGAAATATTTATAAATAAAAGATTTGGTGATGCAGGCAAAAGAGTCGTTGTTGAGGAATTTTTAGAAGGTGAAGAGGCATCGTTTTTGATTTTTAGTGATGGAGACAATATCGTGCCAATGATAGCTGCACAGGACCATAAACCTGTATTTGACAATGATGAGGGTCCAAATACTGGCGGAATGGGTGCATATGCACCAGCCCCCATCATCAACGACACATTAAAAGAAAGAATCATAAATGAAATAATGCTTAAAGCAATCAACGGCTTAAAAAATGAAGGTGCTCCCTACAAAGGCGTGCTATATGCAGGCTTAATGATAAAAGATAATAACCCCTATGTCCTTGAATTTAACTGCAGATTTGGAGATCCAGAAACCCAGGCCATACTGCCTTTACTTGAAAGTGATCTGCTTGAGGTTATGCTTGCATCAACAGAAGGCACACTAAACTCAATAAACCTTAAATGGAAAGACAGCTATGCTGTATGCGTGGTTATATCAAGCGGAGGCTATCCACTGAAATATGAAAAAAATATACCCATTGAAGGATTGACAGAGGTACAAAATTTAGATGACATTATAATATTTCATGCAGGCACAAAAATGCAAAATGGCAAAATCTTAACAAGCGGCGGCAGGGTTTTGAATGTTGTTGCTATTGATAAAGAGTTTAAAAAAGCCCAGCAAAAAGCCTACGAGGCTATAAAACTGATTCATTTTGATAAAATGCACTATAGAAAAGACATAGGCAATAAAGCATATAAGTATCTGTGAACAAACAGAAACGCATAAAAAAAGATGAAAAGATATTAAAAAAGTTTATAGCTGTCTATTGCAGGGAAAATCATCTAAGAAAAGGCAGAAAAGAATATAAAGATGGCTATTGTAAGGAATGTTATGAACTACTTGAGTATTCGCTTCAAAGGTTATATGCCTGCCCTCTTGATCCCAAACCTCAATGCAAACACTGCAAAATCCATTGCTACAAGCCACAAATGAGACTGAAAATTAAGGAGGTTATGAAATTTAGCGGAATGTACTTTTTAAAGCATGGCAGGCTTGATTGGGTGTTTCATTATTTCTTTTGACACAAATTAGTTTTGTGATAAAATTTATTCCTGGAGGTTTTATGAGAAGGTTTTTAATTTTTCTTGCTTTATTTGCATTTGCAGTAGTGTTATCATCCTGCAATCACGCATCAAAAACAGTAAAAATAGAAACAAAGGGCAGATATACGGTTTTAGTGTTTGATTCAACAACATGCCCTTACTGCAAAAAGCTTAAAAACGATTTTGAACATTCTAAAATAGAGAAAAAATACCTCAAAAAAATGAGCGTGTATTTTATCCATACAGACGAAAACAAAAAATATCTAATACCCTCAAAAAATGGACAATTAAAACTAAAAGCGATAGATTTAGCTATTATGTATGGTTTTATGGGCTCAACGCCTTATGTTGTTATAACGGATAAAAACCTAAAGGCTATAGCCATTGTTCCAGGATATTTGCCGCCTGACACTTTTGTTAAGGTGTTATCGTATGTCGACACAAAAGCATACAAAACAATGAGCCTTAAAGAGTATCTCTCAACGCCTTAAAGGAGAAATAAATAAATGGACTTTCTTATCGGTAGACAGGCGATACTTAAAGCAAACGGCAAAACATTTGGTTATGAATTATTATACAGAGAAAACAAATCAAAAAATGTAAGCACAACCAGTTTTGATGGTGAAGTTTCAACAAAGAGGGTTATAATTAACGCATTTTTAAATATCGGTCTTGATAGAATAGCAAAAAAAGGCAGACTATTTATAAACTTCACAAAAGATTTAATTACAGAAAGGGTTTTTGATGTTCTACCTAAAGAAAGAATAGTGGTTGAAGTACTTGAGGATGTAAAAGCAGACAAGGAAGTCGTTGAGGCGCTAAAAGAGGCAAAAAAAGAAGGCTATCTAATTGCATTAGATGATTTTGTTTTTGAGGAAAATCTCTCAGAGCTTGTGAAACTTGCAGATATTATAAAGGTTGATTTTTTGGAATTATCAAAGGAAAAGATAAAAAAAGAGGTTGAGCTTTATAAACCGTATAAATTAAAACTTTTAGCAGAAAAGGTTGAAACAAAAGAGGATTTTGAGTTTGCCAAACAGTTGGGTTTTGAGTATTTTCAGGGGTTCTTTTTTGAAAAACCTACAATAGAAGTAAAAAAAGATATTGCACCGTATCAGACAACAATTATCAAAGCTATCAAAGTCATAAACGGCCCAAACACATCCAAAGAGGAATTGATTAAACTAATCAGCGGAGACATTTACCTTTCAACAAAACTCTTATCGCTAATAAATTCCCCCTTTTACGGCTTAAAAAGAAAGGTTACCTCCATAAAACAGGCTGTCGATCTTTTGGGTGAAAAGAAAATTAAAGAATGGCTGAACATCATCTACATGTCAAAATTAGCCGAAGAAAAACCTCAAGAGTTGGCCGTTTTAGCAACAATAAGGGCAAAATTTGCTCAAAACCTTTCAGACCATTTTAAGCTCGATAAAGAAAAAGCCTACTTTACAGGGCTATTTTCACTGATGGATACAATGCTTTCTAAACCGATGAATAAAATTTTAAAAGAATTAAATTTTCTTGATGAAGAAATCAGGAATGCATTATTGAACAAACCATCACCATATTTAAATTTATTGAACTTTATAAAGCAATACGAGAAAGCCAATTTCGAGGATGCCCAAAAAATATCTACCTCTCTTAACATAGATACAGGATGCATAAACTCCTGCTACCTTGATGCTGTAGAATTCGCAGATAGCATATACTCTTAAGCCATCTTGACTTTTTTTAAAAATGTGTTAGTATCAAAGCGCAGTCGGAGAGGTGTCCGAGTCTGGCTGAAGGAGCACGATTGGAAATCGTGTGTAGGGCCACAAGCTCTACCGCGGGTTCGAATCCCGCCCTCTCCGCCATCTAAAAAGAACAAGGGGCGCCCATAGCTCAGTTGGATAGAGCACAAGATTGCGGTTCTTGGGGTCAGAGGTTCGAATCCTCTTGGGCGCGCCATTTTCTTTTAGCGATGTTCATCGGGTGGGCCTGGGCGACACACGCCAGGCTGAACCCCGCCAGGCCCGGAAGGGAGCAACGGTAGGTCTGGTTGTGTGAGCGTTCAGTGTCCTGCCCTGATGAGCATCGCTAAGGGGAAACGATGTACAAGGTATTAGCCAGAAAATACAGACCTACAAAGTTAGATGAAGTTATTGGTCAGCCTGTTGCCACAACAATCTTAAGAAACGCAATCCAATCAAATAAATTGCATCATGCCATTCTTCTATCAGGCCCGATGGGAGTGGGCAAAACTTCTCTTGCGCGTATTATTGCAAAATCAATCAACTGCGAAAAAGGGCCTACAACAGATCCATGCAATCAATGCGAAGCATGCATCGCTATACAGAAAGGCAGAGATATTGATGTTATTGAAATCGACGGTGCATCAAGCAGAAAAATTGAAAACGCAAGAGAAATCATAGAAAGTATTAAATATCCACCACTAAAGAGACGGTTTAAGGTTTACATAATCGACGAGATTCATATGTTCACTCAGGAAGCCTTCAATGCCATGCTTAAGACCATTGAGGAGCCCCCAGAATATGTAAAATTTATCTTTGCCACCACGGCAATTGAAAAAATTCCAGAAACAATACTTTCAAGATGTCAAATATTGACACTAACAAGAATTCCTGAAAAAGAAATTGAAAAAAAACTAACCCAAATTGCTCAAAACGAAAAAATAGACATAGAAAGTGAAGCTATAAAGCTTATAGCTAAAGCAAGTATGGGATCTTTGAGGGTTGCAGAAGGCCTGCTTGATAGATGCATAGCCTTTAAATTAGAAGGCAACATTACAGCCGATGATGCCTCTTTAGTAGCAGGTATCTCCACTACACAAAAAATAGAGGAATTTATCGAATTTGTTATCAACAAAAATCGCTCGGCAATTGATTTAATATACACACTGTATGAAAATTCGGTAAACCTTGAACAGTTTTGCTCCCAGATTATAGAAAACCTTATAAAGCAGGAAATATCATTAGAAAAAAAGGTAGCTCTTTTAAATATATTTTACAAAGCGTTGGGCGATATAAAAAGAAAAGTTGACCCCTTAGATGCATTGATCGTAGCAACTTATAAATCTTTTGCAGCTGCAGAGCTTGAGAGTATAGAAAAGGTTATAGAAAAGCTTTTAGGTTTTGAAACATCTGCAGTATTAAACAATAAACCATCAAGTGAGCCTATTAACTCCTCTTTTAAAGAAACATCAAAACATAGCAATATCCCACAAAAAAACAATCAATCCACAGTAGATGAAGTCCTTACTATATTTAAGGGTAAAATAGTAAATATTGAAAAAATAAAAAATTAATCTATAATTAAATCGAAGAAAGGGGTGCAAGATGGCAAAAAACTTTGGTGGAATGGATTTAAACAGCCTACTTAATCAGGCAAAAAAAATTCAAAAACAAATAGCTCAGGCACAGGAAGAAGCAGCAAAAGAAACAGTTGAGGTAACTGTTGGTGGTGGCATGGTAACCGTTGAGGCAAACGGAGCTGGCGAGGTGGTTAACATAAAACTCTCAAAAGAGATAGTTGATCCAGACGATATCGAAACACTTGAGGATTTAGTGCTCTCAGGTGTTAATGAGGCAATAAGAAAGGCAAAGGAAAAGATGGAAGAAAAAATCTCCGCTATAACTGGAGGTTTGAATATTCCCGGAATGTTTTAATGGAATCTGAGAAATTATTAAATGATCTATCACAACAATTTACAAATATACCTGGCGTGGGTCAGAAAAATGCCTTAAAGTATGCTTACTGGCTTGCCACCCACAAAGAGGTAGCCTTAAATATAAAGGAATCTTTGGAGAATATCATAAGCAGGGTAAGAATCTGTAAAAAATGTTTCAATATCACAACAAATACCGATGAAATCTGTAACATCTGCAAAGACACCGAAAGAGACAGAACAACCATCTGCGTATTAGAATCCACTGAAAATCTCCTTGAAATTGAAACGGCATCTGTGTATAATGGGCTATATTTTATATTGGGGGGGCTCTTTTCACCTATATACGGCATAGAAACCGCTATAAAGAGGATCGATTACTTGGTTAGTAGAGTAAAAGAGGAAAATATTAAAGAAATCATACTTGTTATCAGTTCAACAACAGAGGGTGATTTAACAGCTCAGTATATAAAAGATAAACTAAAAAACAGCGATGTAAAACTTTCAAGAATCTCAAGCGGTATTCCTGTTGGGGCAAACATTAATTACATAGACAGAAAAACACTTATAGAGGCATTCTCAAAAAGGACATTGCTATAAAAAATCGTTGGGGGTTAGAAGATGACCAAGAAATTAGAAATTAGATGGCACGGCAGAGCCGGTCAGGGAGCAGTTACTGCAGCTAAAACATTAGCTGAACTCATCTCCCAAGAAGAGGGAATTTATGCTCAGGGTTTTGCAGTTTACGGTGCTGAAAAGCGCGGAGCACCAGTTGTTGCATTTACAAGGGTTGATGAAAAACCGATTAGAGATCATTCAGAGTATATGGAGCCAGATATTGTTTTGCTACTTGACCCAACCTTAATGGGACTTGTTGATGTAAAAGAAGGATTGAAACCAACAGGTAAGGTTATAATAAACACAGCATTTAGTAAGGATGAGGTCGTCAAAGAGCTGGGACTTGAAGACTATGAGGTATATGTACTTGATGCAAACAAAATAAGCATCGAAGCATTGGGAAGGGCTATTCCAAACACACCTATGATCGGAGCTTTGGCAAAAGTTGCAGGTTTATTCTCCAAAGAAGATGTATCAAAGGGTGTCGTAGAACTACTAAAAGAAACAGGTAAATTTCCAGAAAAAATCATAGAGGGCAATAGAAAGGCAATAGAAGTAGCCTATGAGGAGGTAAAGTAATGGCTGAAAAACTACTAAACTGGGATGAGGTTTTAATAGGAGCAACAATCAAAGATCCGGGTAATTCAAAAAGTTATGAAACAGGCTCTTGGAGAGTTGAAAGACCTGTCTGGAATCCAGATACATGTATTCAATGTATGTTCTGCTGGGTTTATTGCCCCGATAGCTCAATATTAGTAGACGAAAACGGCAAAATGGCTGGCATAGATTACGATCACTGCAAGGGTTGCGGTATTTGCGTTGAGCAGTGCCCAACCAAGCCAAAATCCCTAAAGATGATTCTTGAGTCTGAGGCTAAAGGAAAAACATTAAAAGAGCTTAGAAAAGAAGCTTTTTCAAAGTAAAACAGGAGGCGATAAATGGGTAAAAAAGTAGCATTAACAGGTAATGAGGCTGCAGCTCATGCCATAAGACAGATAAATCCAGATGTTATAGCAGCTTTTCCTATCACTCCATCAACCCCAATTCCTCAAGCAGTTGCACAGTTCATAGCAGATGGTTTGATGGACACAGAACTTGTTACGGTTGAAAGTGAACATTCAGCAATGAGCGCATGTATAGGAGCAGCAGCAGCTGGCGGTAGAGTAATGACGGCAACAAGCGCAAATGGTTACGCTCTTATGTGGGAGATGTTATATATAGCCAGCGGTATGAGACTACCCATCGTAATGTCGGTTGTTGCAAGGGCACTTTCAGCTCCCTTAAATATTCACGGAGACCATTCAGATATCATGGGTGGTAGAGATACAGGCTGGATACAGCTAATAGCTGAAAACTCTCAGGAAGCATACGATACACTTATCCAGGCTGTAAAAATCGCAGAACATAAAGATGTTATGACACCCGCTCTTGTTGCACAGGATGGATTCAATATATCCCATGCAATAGAGATATGGGAACTTGAAGACGATAACAAAGTAAAGGAATTCATTGGCGATTATGAGCCTTTATATCCACTTTTGAATACAGATGAGCCTATAACGCACGGTGCATGGGCTCCACCAAACTGGTATTTTGAGCATAAAATGAATCAGTTAAAAGGACTCCTTAATGCAAAGGATGTGGTTAAACAGGTTGGCAAGGAGTTTGGAGAGGCTTTCGGAAGAGAATACGGCTTGTATGAGGCATATAAACTTGACGATGCAGAATATGTAATAGTGGCTGCAGGCTCAGTTTGTGGAACAACAAAAGATGTGGTAGATAACCTGCGTGAAAATGGAGTTAAAGCAGGTCTATTGAGAATAAGATTGTTTAGACCGTTCCCATTTGGAGAAATCGCTGAGGCTCTTCAGTCAGCAAAGGCCATAGCGGTTTTAGATAGGGTTTCACCAGCAGGCGCACAGGGTGGTCCACTTTTTAGTGAGGTTAGAAGTGCGCTGTATGATACATCCACAAGGGCTCCGATAATTAATTACACTTACGGACTTGGCGGTAGAGACACTCAGCCTAAACACATAAACTCCGTTTATGAAACGCTGAAGAAAATAGTTGAAACGGGTAAGATTGAAAAACAGTTCGATTGTCTGAACCTAAGGGGAGAATGGAGGTAGTATATGGCACTGTTAAACGAACTTGCAAAGAAAAAAGAGGGTCTTGTTAGTGGACATAGATTATGCCCGGGTTGTACACACTCGGTTATAATGAGACAGGTATTTGCAGCAGCAGAAACAGATAAATACGACATAGTAGTGGCAGCTGCTACGGGTTGTTTTGAGGTTTCAACAGGTTTATATCCATACACAAGCTGGAATGTTCCCTGGATTCACACGGCTTTTGAAAACGCAGCAAGCACAATTGCAGGCGTTGAGTCGATGTATAGGGCTTTAAAGAAAAAGGGAAAAATTAATAAGGATATAAGATTTATTGCGGTTGCAAGTGATGGTGGAACATACGATATCGGTCTGCAGGCACTTTCTGGAGCCATCGAAAGAGGGCATCAATTCCTCTATATCTGTAATGACAACAACGCCTACCAGAATACAGGAAACCAGAGATCATCTGCTACACCGTTTGGTGGATCAACCACAACATCGCCAAATGGTACTGTAAAATTTGGTAAAGAACAACCGAGAAAAGACATAGTAAGTGTTCTTGAGGGACATCATCTTGAATACATAGCTCAGGCTTCACCTTCAAACTGGCGAGACCTGATGAATAAAATCAAAAAAGCATTGGATGTAAACGGCCCAACCTACATCAATGTTATAGAGCCATGCACAACTGGCTGGGGATTTCCTCCAAATAAAGCCATAGAGATGGCTCAGCTTGCAGTTGATACATGTGTATGGCCGCTGTATGAGGTCATTAAAGGCAAAGTGGTTATAAACTACAAGCCAAAGAAAAAACTACCTGTTGAGGAGTATCTAAAACCGCAGAGAAGATTTGCCCACCTCTTCAAAAAAGGCAACGAACATTTAATTGAGGAGTTCCAGCGTCAGGTTGATGCACACTGGGAGTGGCTACTCAAAAGAGAGGAATGCGGCATAGCATACGGCGAATAAGCCTGAGGGTCTTACCCCCGGGCTTTTTTATATTATTTTAGATGCCTTAGCCTCCCCCACAAGGTATAACGAGCCTGTAATTAAACAATAATCGCAGTGGCGGTTTAAAGCTTCGTCAATTACACCATTCACACAATCAAATATTTTAGCCTCTAAAGCTTCTTCTTTTAGATGCTCTTTTATCCTGCAAGGGTCTTCTGCAAGCCTGTAAGTTAAATGCGGCAAGAAAATTTCCTTAAAGTATTCCTTTAGCCTATCAATTGCATAACGCCAATTTTTATGCTTTAGGGCGGCAAATATCAATATCCCGTCTTTTGAAAAATAGCCCCTTTCAAAAAGCAGACTCAAAAGGTTATCAACGCCTGCAGGATTGTGTGCACCATCAAAAATTATATGTTTACCGTTAAGCAGAATCACTTCAAATCTACCGGGCCAGAAACTCTTTGATAAAGGTTGCTTACTTAAACTCAAACCGTAATGTTTATTGAGAAGGTCTATACAAAGCAGCGCTAAAGCCGTATTTGAAAAGTTTATGCTATCGGGCTTTATGAGTTTTGCTTCATCTAAATAAGCATCATCAACAAAATAAACAGGCGCTGTTATGCTATCTGCAATTGCCTTTTTTACCTCTTCTGAGCTATCCGAAACAGCACCCAGCCGTTTTATAATTTTTGATTTTGTTAAAGCAATCTCATAAATGGTTTTACCTAAATGCTCAGTATGGTCAAATGAAATCGATGTCAAAACGCTTAAAATGGGATTTAGCACATTTGTTGCATCAAACTCCCCACCCATCCCAACCTCAACCACTGCAAAATCCACCCGCATGTCGTTAAAAATAAGAAATGCAAGCGCTGTAAGAAACTCAAAGTATGTGAGATGCTCAAAATTGAGTTTATCTATAAACGATGCATACTCAAGCAGTTGAGCATAGCCAACAAACTTTCCGTTAATTACAAACCGCTCCTTGAGTTCAACAAGATGAGGCGATGTATAAAGTGCGCAGTTGTAGCCCTCCCATAAAAAACTATCATGAAGCATCTTTGCCACACTACCCTTGCCGTTTGTACCACCGATCAAAATACTTTCAAACCTGTTCTGCGGATTGCCGATTTTATCAAGAAAGTGTTTTATTCTATCAAGCGAAAGATCCATAGCATAAGGATTGAGGTTTTCCAAGATAGCATTGAGTTTTTTAAAGGCTTCAATTTCATTCATGGCAGTATAGCAACAGCTGTTGCGTAGTTTTTTGTATGGCTGATTGATAGTTTTATATTTGATTTTTTAGACTTAACAAGCACCACAGGCTTTCCATCACTGATAATTTCAATATCCTTAAAACCAATCCTACCATCATAAATTTTTATTACGGCCTCTTTTGCACAAAACCTTCCGCCCAAACATTCAATAATCCTTTTTTTTGATAAGCAGTATTCGATCTCTTTTTTGGACAAAAACCTATCTAAAAATTTTCTGCCAAATCTTTCGTATGCGCTTTTTATCCTCTGCAATTCTTCAATATCTATACCAACTTCCATCTTGCCTCATAAATCAACTGCCTCATCAGTCTCACAGCCTCTTTTATGCCCACAAAAACACTTTTTGCAATAATGCTGTGACCTATATTGAGTTCTTCTATTTCTTTTATTGCTGCAATAGGTTTAACATTTTCATATGTTAGGCCGTGTCCTGCATGCACATGCAATCCCAGAGATGAGGCATATTTGGCAGCATTTATAATCTTTTCAAGCTCTATTTCTCTTTCCCTATCTACTTTAGCGTTTGCATAGCTTCCCGTGTGTATTTCGATAGCATCTGCACCTGTCTGCTTTGCCTGCTCTATCTGCCACTCAACAGGATCGATAAATAAACTGACTATGATCCCTTTTTTATGCAGGCGTTCAACAACCTTTTTCACCCTGTCAAAGTTTTGATCGACATCAAGACCGCCTTCTGTTGTGATTTCCTGTCTGTTTTCTGGCACAAGTGTAGCCTGATGCGGCTTAACATCAAGGGCTATATTCACAATCTCCTCATTTAAGCTCATCTCAAGATTAAGCGGAATCTTTATAATCTCTTTAATCTGATAAACATCTTGATCCTGGATATGCCTTCTGTCTTCTCTTAAATGCACAGTTATGCCATCTGCCAGAGCCTCCTGAACAAGCAGGGCAGCATAAATGGGTTCTGGCTCAACCGTTCTTCTTGCCTGCCTTATTGTTGCTACATGGTCGATATTTACGCCAAGCCTCATACCCCACCCCCTAAACCACTTTCAATTTCATTCATTATTTCATCTATACTCCAGCTACCGTTGACAAATATGGCTTCTTTGGGTTTCTGAAAAATTTCTTTTTGTTTTTCAAATATCTCAAGTCTGCCATCACTAACCGATTTTTGTTTTTTTCTTTGTTCAAAATGCTTAATTGCCTCATTTTTTTCTATTTCAACACAAACCACAACAGGTTCAATACCAAGGCGCCTAAACCTATCAAAAACCTTTTTTCTATAAGACTCCATCAAAAATGTGCCATCAAGGATAACACCCCTACCCTCTCTAACAAAATTATAAGCCCGATTTATCATTTCCTCATAAACCTTTTTGCTAAAATTTTGGGAGTATATATCGCTATTGTAATCTACAATTATTTTTTGGTGTGAGTCTATACCCGCAAGTTCTTTTCTTATAATATCTGTATTTAGATGTGCAAGATTAAACTTCTCTTTCAAATGTTCAGCAATAAAAGATTTGCCGCTTCCTGTTAAACCACACATCACAATCACTGTGGGTTTATACTTTTGAGGTAGATAACCAAACGCTAAATCAAAATACCTGTTTGCCTCAAAAGCATTCGATTGAAAAAAAGCGATCTTGCCCCGCACATAAGCCCTGTAAACCTTGTAAAAATCAAGCACCTCTGCCATGCTTTTGTCGGCCGAATAGTTTAAATAAGCATTCAAAAAAGCCTCTGATAATTCCCATTTACCGTAGTTTTCTAAATCCATTAGCAAAAAAGCCACATCGCTTGCAACATCTGAGTACCTGAACCGTTCATTAAATTCTATACAGTCATAAACATAGATATGCTCGCTGTCAATTATACAGATGTTTTTTGAATACATATCACCGTGGCAGTCCCTGATCTTTTTTTCCCTGATCCGTTTTTCAAACAACTCTGCGTTAATTTTATAAAATTCATCTGTGTACTGCCTTATTGCATCATATTGAAACTGGGTTATATACTCGCCAACTCCGCCTTTTGTCTGACTAAAATTTTCATCTGTGTTAAATTTGTTGGCCTCAACGCTTCCAAAGGATGATATATACTCATCTGTTCTGGCTGTCTTGTGAAAATTTGCTATTTTTAGAGCAAGTGCATCGATATAAGATAGCTCAATTTTATTATTTTCAATCAATACATCCATCATTCTGTTCTGAGGCATTTTTTTCATCTTTACCGCATATTCGACTGTTTTGCCATTCTCATCAATTAAAAGCTCGTTATTCTTTTTAACAATTCTGCTAACGCCAAGATAAATCTCATCAGCAAGCCTTTTATTTAGCTCAACCTCCTTTTTGCAAAACTCAAGCCTTTTATCCAGTGTGGTGTAATCAAGAAAACCAAAATCCACCGGCTTTTTAATCTTGTATACATAATCCTCGCCCAGCAAAACCCATGATATATGCGTCTCAATCAGTTCAAAGTTGTATTTTTCTTTTAAAAACTTGATTTCAATATCTGTCATGTTTCAATTCCAAAATCTTATACACTGAAAGACATCTTTTTGCCGCCAAGTAAGTGCATATGCAGATGAAACACCTCCTGCCCTGAGTCAGGCCCATTGTTTATGACTATTCTATAACCACTTTCGGCAATACCTAAATCCTTTGCAATCTTGTTAGCGATAACTGCCATATCTCCTATAATATGCTTATTTGACTCATCAACTTCAGACAGATAACCTATATGTTTCTTGGGTATAATCAAGATATGCACAGGTGCCTTTGGATTGATGTCTTTGAAAGCCAGATAGTTCTCATCCTCATAAACCTTACTTGATGGAATTTTCCCTTCAACAATATCGCAAAATACGCACATGGCCAACCTCCCTGTTTTTTTGTTAAGTATAGTAAAAGGTCAAAAAAAAGCAATATAAAGAGCTTGACAATGTATACAATTAATCCTACATTTATATAAAATATAACAAACGGGGAGATAGATGAAAAACATAAAAGCTGTCATTATGACAGGTGGCTTTGGTACACGCCTGCAGCCTTTAACCTATTCAATACCAAAGCCGATGGTGCCTGTTATAAACAAACCGATAATGGAACATACAATAAAAAGATTAAGCTCAATCGGCATAAAAGACATTGTTATTCTCCTTTATTTTAAGCCTGAGATTATAAAAAACTATTTTAAAGATGGCTCAAAATGGGGCGTTAACATAAATTATGTTTTACCCGATAAGGATTTTGGCACAGCAGGAGCAGTAAAGCAGGCAGAAAAATTTTTGGATACAACATTTATAGTGGTAAGCGGCGATGTTGTTTGCGATTTCGATTATGAACGCATTATTGAATTTCATATAAAAAACCAATCTCCCTTAACACTTGCACTTACAAGCGTTGAAAATCCCCTTCAATTTGGCGTTGTAATAACAAACAATCAAGGCAGAATCGAAAAATTCGTTGAAAAGCCTACCTGGGGTGAGGTCATAAGCGATACAATAAACACAGGTATTTATATTATTGAGCCTGAGATATTAAAATTCATTCCAACATCTGAAAGCTTTGATTTTGCAAAAAATCTATTTCCACTGCTTATGAGAAATGGCATAAAACTGATGGGAATTAATATGGAAGGATACTGGCGTGATGTAGGCAATCCAGACAGCTACAGAGCCGTGCACAATGACATATTTTACGGAAGGGTCAATATAGAGTTCAGTGGTAAAAAAATTGAATATCCCGATGGCGTGTTATACCTGCCAGAAAACCAACAGCCACCAGAGGGTGTAAAAATCATCGATACGGTTGTTCTGGGCGAAAATGTAACAATAGAAAAAAACGCGATTTTAAGCAATGTAGCAATAGGTGATAATGTTTCTATAGGCTCCTCATGCAGTATAAGAAACAGCGTTATCTGGCAAAAAACCGCGATAGGAAGTAATACAATCTTAGACAACGCCGTTATATGCAACGACTGCAAAATAGGCTCAAATGTTGTTGCAAAATACGGATTAATATTATCGGAAAGCTGCGAGGTTGGTAACCTAACAACATTTGAGCAGGATGTGGTTGTATGGCCCAATAAAAAAATAGATGCGGCAAGTATTGTAAAAAACAATGTAATCTGGGGCAGCAGACATAAAAATTCGCTTTTTGAAAACAATATCATAACGGGCAAAAGTAATGTGGAAATCAGCTGCGATATAGCCTGCAAAATTGGAGAGGCTTTTGGCTCTCAGCTACCAGAAGGTAGCAGGGTTATTGTAGGAAGGGATTATGAAAACTCACCAAGGATGATAAAAAGGGCTTTTGTAAGCGGCCTTTTAGCAACAGGAATTGAGGTTATAGATTTTAAAGCAACACCACCTACACTTTTGAGGTGGTCTATAGCAAACGATCCTCAAATCGCCGGTGGCGCATATATCAAAAGAGCATTATATGATCCAAACAGTATTGAGATTTTATTGTTCAACGAGCATGGTTTAAAACTCAGTTCTAACAGCTCAAAAGCCGTTGATAAATGTTATTTTAAAGAGGAATTCAGACGGGTTGAGCCATCCAAAATAGGGCAAATTATAGACTACTCAATAATAAAGGAAGAAAAACTTCTCAACTACATAACGGCTATTCAGCATTTGATAGATTTTAAACTAATCAGGGATTCCCATTTCAGGGTTGCTGTAGATCTGATGTTTGGTATTGCGAAAGATATCTTCCCCTACATTATAACGCAAATGCAGATAGAAAACATACTGCTTAACGCCTACTCAGATCCATCAAAGCTAAAAAACATTGAATTTTACGAAAAAAAATCGCTAAATGAACTGAGCAATATAGTCAAAAAATTGGGTTTTGATTTGGGCATTGTGATCTATCCACATTCCCAGAGACTAAGACTGATAGATGAGAAGGGCAACCCACTTGATACATCAACAGCCGTTCACTGCATATTGAATCTTATGAATTTAGAAGGTAAAAGGCTCTCAAGAAAAATAAAGGTGCTTCTGCCAAGCTGGTCTGCTGATCTTTTAGATAATCAGTTTGAGTTTTTAGATATTAAGCGCGGCAGGATGGAGTTTTTTACAATAGAACAGCTTAAAGAATTTGACTTAATCGCCAAGACAGATGGCAACTGCTCATTTGTGAGCTTTTCTTTATTCAGGGACGCGGTATTCTCCTCTTTCAAAATCATGGAATTATTAAGCAGGCACAAAATAAAACTTTCCAAGCTTTCATCTAACCTAAAAAACTTTTTCTACAGGCATATCTCTATCGACTGCCCGCAGCTTAAAAAAGGCAAAATCTTAAAACGCTTTATAGAGCACGCCAAGGATAAGCCCTATTCCACCATCGATGGTGTCAAAATAAACGAAACAAACACCGACTGGGTTATGATTCTACCCGATGCATATCAGGAAAAATTAAACCTATATGTCCAGGCGATAGACAACAAAGCAGGAGAAGTTTTGTTAAAACACTACAAAAAGCTCATCCAGAACTGGATAAACGAGAATTAGATGAAGCTATCAATTTTGTGGCATATGCATCAACCATATTATACAAATAGCGAAGGTGAAATTATTCTTCCGTGGGTTTTTTTGCATGCAGTTAAGGATTACTATGATATGCCGTTTATCTTAAGCAACTATCCTCTCAAAGCCACATTTAATATCACACCAACGCTTTTAAATCAGCTTGCAGTTTACTCAAAAGATGCCAAAAAACACGATAGATTTATAAAACTGCTTTTAAAGCAAGCATCTGCTTTAAGTGAATCTGAGAGAAAATTTATTGTTAAAATATCAAAATCGGCTGTATTTGAAACAATGGTTAAACCACTAAAAGGCTACTTAGAACTATTCAACAAAAACAACTATACCGATAGTGAGTTAGAAAACCTGCAGGTGTGGTCTCTTTTAAGCTATTGCGGGATTTTTTTAAAAAACAACTCTCAAATAGTAAAGGATTTATTAAAAAAAGACAGGTTTGCCTACGAGGATAAACTGCTTTTGGTTGATGAGTTAGTAGAATTTACAAACACAATTATTCCATTTTATAAAAAACTATTCAGGCAAGGCACAATAGAGCTTTCAACAACACCGTACACCCACCCGATTTTACCGCTTTTGATAGATATGAATGCAGCAGCTAACCTGCCCGTTCCCAAAAATCACTTTAGCCTCATAGATGATGCAAAAAAACAGATATTCAAAGCAATAGAGATATTTTCAAATTACTTTGGAGAAAAACCCAAAGGGATGTGGCCAGCAGAGGGCGCCGTTGATAAAAAAACTATCAAACTTTTTCAAGATGCTGGTATATCATGGATTGCAACAGATCAAGATTTAATCGACAAAAACCATTATAAAAGCTATTCCTTTGAAGGTTTAAAAATTGTTTTTAGAGATAAAGGTTTAAGCGATGCTATAGGTTTTGTTTATAAGGCAATTAGACCAGAGGATGCAGTTGATGATTTTATAAAGAGATTATCAGAAATTGAAAAAAATTTTCCAGGGGCGGAAGTTTTTGTTATATTAGATGGAGAAAATGCATGGGAGTTTTACCCCAACAACGGATGGGATTTTTTGAATATGTTATATGAGCGACTGGTTGGTACAAGCTTTATAGAAACAACAACTATCTCAGAAACCAATCCAGAAGAAACACTAAATGAGATAAAAGCGGGCAGCTGGATATACGGCAATTTTTCAACATGGGTTGGAGATCCAAAGAAAAACAGAGCCTGGGAGATGTTATTTGAGGCAAAACAGCACTATCTAAACAACAAATCCCGATTAAATAATGATGTATGCGATAAAATCGATGAGCTATTTTTAAAGGCAGAGGCTTCGGATTGGTTCTGGTGGTATGGCAGCGGCCATCACAGTGAATATGAATACGATTTTGACGAACTTTTTAGAGAAAACCTTATCAACATCTACAAATTGATGGATATCGAACCCCCAAAAGCGTTGTTTATACCAATAACCGATACAAAGGACATAGAGGCTTTCTCAACAAGACCTAAATTTTATCTAAAACCCGAAATAGATGGCAAGATAACAACATTTTTTGAGTGGCTGGGTAGTGGATTTTTTGATGAGGCGGTTAGCTATTCTGCAATGGATACATCAATTAAACCGATAAAAAAAATATTCTACGGTATGGATAAAAATTTTATCTACATAAGGCTTGATGGAGATATTGAAGATCTAAAAAGAAAAGCTTATTTAAAAATCTTAAGTCCACAGCTAACAAAAGAAATATCGCTACCGCTTAACATTGCAATCTTCAACAAAGATGTGCTTCTTGCAGCTTATGAGATTATAGAATTGGCATTAAACAAAAAACTCTTTAATGAAGACAAAGTAAATTTGAGAATAGAGTTATCTGTTGATGAAAAAACGATACAGATACTACCCGGCGTTGGTGAGATTCAACTAAACATAAAAGACGATTTTTCACATAACTGGTTTGTGTGATGGCTACAACACTGCTGTTTGGCGTTCATCTACATCAACCCGTAGATAATTTTGATTTTGCGGTGGATAAAGCCGTCAATAAATGCTATAAGCCGTTTTTTGAAACCGTTTTAAAATACGATGCTTTTAGATTCTCGGTTCATGTAAGCGGCTGGCTATTTGAAAGAATAAAAGATAAATACAAAGATCTTTTTGGAATAATAAAGCTATTGAGTGATTCAGGCAGAATAGAGATCTTTAGCGGTGGCTTTTATGAGCCTGTTCTTGCTTCAATCCCCGAAAAAGACCGCATAGGCCAGATAAAGCTCCTCAACGAATTCATTAAAAAGCAGCTCAACTATAAACCGAAAGGATTATGGCTTGCAGAAAGGGTCTGGGATGGTGCTATTATACCATCCCTGAAGCAATGTGGCATAGAGTATGTTATGGTTGATGACAATCACTTTATAAATAGCGGATTAAGCCAGCTAAATTTAAACGGATATTACTTAAGCGAATACAACACCCAGACAATAGCCCTTTTTCCCATTAATCGCAAACTCAGATATACCCTGCCTTTTAGCAAACCCGATGTTGCCATTGATACCATAAAATCGTTTGAAACAGCTATTGTATTTGACGACCTTGAAAAGTTTGGCTTGTGGCCCACAACCTATCAATGGGTTTATAAAGACAAATGGCTTGAAAGATTTTTAGAGGCTCTATTAAAAAGCGATGTAAAAACAGCACTTTACAGCGAGTTTTATGAAAAAAATAAACCGCTTGGGCTTGTATATCCAAACAATGTTTCTTACGAGGAGATGGGTTTGTGGAGCATGCTTTATGATGATTCAAAAAAGGCTCAAGATATCATAAAGAACGACCCGCAAATTTCACATTTAATCAAAAACGGCAACTGGAAAAATTTCTTCAATAAATATCCTCAGTCAAACCGCATCCATAAAAGAATGCTTGAGATGTCAAAAAAGCAGATAAAAAACAGGGTTTTTAAAGAAAACCTCTACAAAAGCCAGACTAACGATGTTTTGTGGCATGGAATCTTTGGTGGCATATATCTACCCAATTTAAGGGATAACGCATACAGGTATATAATCAGCTGCGATAGCATGTTAGAAGAGAAAAAAATAACAGTTGAGGATATATTTTTAGAAGGATACAGACAGGCAAAGTTCAAAACAGGTAAAATCATAGCTATTTTTGATTCAAAATACTCAGGACAACTTGTTGAGTTTGACTCAATAGAAGATAAATTCAATTTCCAAAATACAATGACCAGAAAAAGAGAGGTTTATCATCAAATAAATAGCGGCAATAACGACAGCGAAGCTGTAAAATCTATTCATGAGATAAACACAAATGTTAACGAAACGCTTAAAAATGCATTGATCTATGACTGGTATGAGAAGAATTCCTTTGTCGATCACATAAGCGATGAGAGCTTTGATCAACACTCCTTTTACAGATGCAATTTTAAGGAATATTCAGATTTTGCAAATCAACCCTTTGAAATCACCTTAAACAACGATGGGGTGATATTTAAAAGGGATGGCGGCATCTACGATGAGAAAAAATACAACACAACACTCAAAAAAGTATTTAAACCAATTAAAAACGGCATAGAGTTTTCCATTTTTATAAACAGCGAAACCAAAAAAACATTTGCCTATATAGTTGAATTTAATTTTCACTTTGCAGAGGATTTCCTTATCAACTCAAAAAAGGCAGAAGATACAGGAACACTCAAAACAACTTCACTCAGAATTTTTGATAAATTCAGTAAAAAAACAGTGTCAATCAACTTTGACAAACCAATGCAAATCTACTATTTCTTATTAAAAACCCTATCAAAAAGCGAAAAAGGCTTTGATTTAACGACACAGGGTATCAGTCTTGCATTTAAAGAAACATTTAATCAATCGTTATCAATATCAGGGGAGTTAAAAATAGAAAATGTCTGAAATAAGATACGACATTATCCATGACGATTATGTAATTATATCACCTGAGAGGCTTCACAGACCCAACTACTACTCAAAACAAAACAGAAACCTATCAGAAGAATTAAGCAAATGCCCTTTTTGTGAGGGGCATGAGCATCTCACACCGCCTGAGATCTATGCAATAAGAAACAATCAACCCAACACTGCAGGATGGAAGGTGCGTGTTATTCCCAATCTTTACAAAGCGGTTCAGATAGAAACACCGCTTACATTTAAAAACGATGAAATCTACTTAGCAGCTGGAGGATACGGGGCACACGAGATTATAATCGACACACCAAGACACATAACCCAGCTTAACAAACTTACAAAAGATGAAATCTTCAACTGGCTTAATGTAATAAAATGCAGAGTGGCAGATCTGCAAAACGACAAAAAACTTAAACATGTTTCGGTTTTCAAAAACCACGGTTTTTATGCCGGTGCAACCCAAAGCCACCCTCATACTCAACTCATTGCAACACCTGTGATGCCAAAAAGCAGGTTAAATCTGCTCAATAACTGCTTTAATTTCTTCAAAAATAACTCAAAAAACATATTCGATCTAATAATAGAAAGGGAAACCGAAAACGATAGACTCATAACCCAGAATGAATGCTTTATTGCTTTTGCACCTTTTGCCTCAAAATTTGCATTCGAGGTGATAATTGCAAGCAAAATAGCTTCTACACCATCAATCATCGATTTAAACGATGCAGCTTTAAACAAATTAGCAAAAATATTAAAAACGGTTATTACTGCCATGTACAAACAGCTTGAGGATTTTGACTTCAACCTGATTTTTTGCATTCCGCCCATAAATAAAACTAAAGAAACCGAGCAATTTTTTGGTTTGTTTGAAAAATTTTTCAGATTCCATATACGCATAACGCCTCGTATCTTTGGTATAGGTGGGTTTGAGATAGAAAGCGGCATATTTATAAATCCGGTGTCGCCTGAGGAGGCTGCACATTTTCTTAAAACATCAATAGGAGGCCTTTAATGAAACTACTGTTTGCAACAGTAGAGTTTCTGGGATATGCCAAAGCAGGCGGTCTGGCTGACATATCATATTCCTTAACAAAACAGCTAAAGAAACACATCGATGTGGATGTGGTTGTTCCTCTGTATAATTTTGCAAAAAACAAACTCAAAATAGCCTCAACGGAAGATTACGAAGAATTTTTGCTGCATAAAGCCAAATTAGATGATGTTGAGCTTCTATGCGTGGAAGAAAAAACGCTTTCTTCAACTGACACAATTTATACAGACAACGATGTAGAGCGATTTATTATCTTCTCTAAAGCTATTTACACAATAGCCCTCAAACACAATCACGATGTTATTCATCTAAACGACTGGCACACAGCTTTTGCCGCATATCTGATAAAAAAGACAATGAAAAAAAGAGTGATTTTAACCGTTCACAATCTTGCATATCAGGGCATCTGCAACTGCTTACCAGAATCCATAGGCATCGATAAAAAAGATTTTGATATAACCACATTTGAATACTACTCAAAAGTCAATCTTCTAAAAGGTGGCATAGCCTACAGCGACAAAGTGGTCTTTCCATCGGATGAATTTCTAAAAGAATCATTAAACAGCGGCTTTGGGCTTGAGGGGTTTTTATCATCTCATAAAGACAAACTCACATCCATTCTAAACTGTATAGACTACGACGATTTCAATCCCCAAACAGATCAGGCTTTGAAGAAAAACTTTGATAGTGCAAATATAAAAAACAGGTGGTTTAATAAAGCTTTTTTGATGAAAAAATTCTCTTTAGAAGATAAAAAACTACCGCTGTTTGCCTTCATTGGCAGATTTACGCACCAGAAAGGGCTGGATTTGATTATCGATGCTATTGAGGACCTGCTAAAAAAAGACCTAAATTTCATTATGGTTGGCGACAGAAACAGTGAGTACTTCACAAAACTCAGCACAATAAAAAAGGAAAACTTTGTTTTAATAGAAAAATATGAAGAAGGCTTGGCACGATTAATCTATGCTGCAAGCGATTTCATCATAATACCATCTGTTTTTGAGCCCTGCGGGCTTGTGCAATTGATAGCCTTTAGATACGGAGCAATTCCTATTGCACATGCAACAGGAGGCCTAAAGCAGACGATACATCCTATCAATAAAAAACAGTGTGGCATGGGCATCGTTTATAACAATCAGATTGAAGATGAATTAATAACTGCAGTAGATGAGGCTTTAGATCTATACAAAAACAAACAGAAACTCCTCTCAATTAGACGCTTTAATATGAAGTGCGATTTTTCGTGTGCTCAAACTGCTCAAAAATACTTAAAGCTGTATGACTAAGGCAGCCGTTGATATTGGTGCAACATACACTCGATACATAATTGAAAACACAGAAGAAAAAACCATCAAAACAAAAGACATAAAAATAGTGAATTTTTTAAACAATCTCATAGAAACATACAACATTAACACCATTGCAATAAGTTTTGCAGGTTATGTGTATAATACGACAATAATAGACTCACCAAACATAAACATAAAAAATATAAATTTAAAAGAGGCTATTGGAAAAAAGGATACTGAAATCATTCTTGAAAACGACCTTAATTGTGCAGCTTTGGCTGAGTCTAAATATTTTAACTCAAAAAACATAGCAGCAATCTACAGCGGTAGCGGACTTGGATGCGGTGCAGTGGTTAACAATCACCTTTTAAAGGGTGATAAAGGCATAAGCTGTGAGCTTGGACATATAAGTTTTAAAAAAGCGCCCTTTGTATGCGGCTGCGGCAAAAACGATTGTATCGAACTGTTTGCAAGCGGCAGCGGCTTAAAAAAGTGGATAGAATACTACCATATACACGGTTTTAAGTTAAATGAAATAGAAAAAGAAAAACCGATTATTGTGGAAAATTTTATAGAGGCGTTGAGTTTTGCCATATCAATTGTTATAAACATGCTAAATCCCCAACTTGTCGTTTTAGGAGGAGGCATTATTCAATCAAACAGTTTTATTGTTAAAAGACTTAAAGAAAAAGTAAAACAGCTTACAATAAAACCACTATCCAACACACCTATCGAACTATCAAAACTCAAAAACGGCTCTTTGGAGGGAGCAAGAATTCTGGCGGGTATGGTATGAATGTATTGATACTGACAGCAGAATTTGAGGGGCTTGCAAAAGCAGGCGGTCTTGCAGATGCCGTGGCTGGTCTATCTAAGGCGCTTTTAAAAAATGTAAATGTAAAGGTCATAATGCCACGCTACTACTCAATTAACCCTTCAACGCTTACCAGAATCGATGCCCTGCCCTTTGTGTATCTAAAAGATAAACAATACTTTTTTGCCATATACAAAAAGATTATAGACGGCGTGGAGGTCTATTTTGTTGATTATGAGGAGTTTTTTGGAAGAGACGGCACTTATACAGATAAAAACGGCGAAGGTTTCTTAGATAACGACATAAGGTTTATATTCTTCAGTGTTGCAGCCTTAGAAACAGCAAAGGTTATAGGATTTAAGCCCGATATTATTCATCTAAACGACTGGCAGACAGCTGCAGCAGCAGTAAAAATCAAAGAGGACAACTATTTTAAAGATACAGCGACGGTTTTTACAATTCATAACCTTCAACATCAGGGATTTTTTAAAAAGGATAGATTTGAACTTTTAAACTGCAGCTGGCAATACTTCAATCCGTTTCAGTTTGAGGCTTTGGGGCATCTAAATCTTTTAAAGGGAGCAACAGCCCTTTGTGATACTATCACAACAGTCAGCAGAAAATACGCTAAAGAAATCCAGACACCTCAATTTGGTTTTGGACTTAATGAGCATTTTAAAGCTTTAAACTTAAAGCTTTTTGGCATTCTAAACGGCGTTGATTACGAAAAATGGAATCCCCAGAGGGATAAATTTATTGCAAAGAACTATTCAGTTGAAACATTGGATTACAAACAGCTTTGCAAAAAGGATTTGCAGGAAGAATTTGGTCTTAGCCAAAACGATGCCCCTATTATAGGTTTTATCGGCAGGCTTTATGAGCAAAAGGGCATCGGTCTGATTATCGATATATTCGATAGGCTTATGCAGGAGGATGTTCAGTTTGTTTTGCTTGGAAGTGGCAAAAAGGAGTTTGAGGAGTTCTTTTTAAGCAAAAAAGCTCAATACCCGTACAAGGTCGGTGTGCATATAGGTTACTCAGAAAAACTTGCCCATAAGATTGAGGCTGGCAGTGATTTCTTTGTTATGCCATCCCTTTTTGAGCCGTGCGGTTTAAATCAGATATATTCTTTAAAATACGGCACTCTCCCTATAGTAAGGGCTGTGGGTGGTCTGGATGATACAGTTAAAAATTTTACCCCTTCAGACAAAAGTGGCTGGGGTTTTAAGTTTTATGAATTTAGTCCATCCGCTTTACTAAACACAATCCTGTGGGCTTTTGATGTTTATAAAAACCCCGATATATTCACTTTATTAAAAAAACGGGCAATGCAGTTAAATTTTGGCTGGGAAAAGGTAGCTGAGCATTATTTAGATGTTTATAGATTTGCCACTGTTGCAAAAAAATTATCGGATTGCTGCAGATGAAATCCCTATTAAGCGATTTTGATATCTATCTTTTCAAAGAGGGCACCCATACAAGGCTTTATGAAAAATTGGGCTCACACATCACAAAAGATGGAGTTTATTTTGCACTCTGGGCACCCAATGCAAGCTATGTCAGTGTTGTCGGAGATTTTAATAATTATGACCCAACTAAAAATCCCCTTTCTTTGAGAAATGATGGAAGCGGTATATGGGAGGGTGTGGTAAAAAACGCTCACAAAGGGCAAACTTATAAATACTACATCGTCTCAAATTTAGATAAACAGGCAAGGCTAAAGGCTGATCCGTTTGCCATATATGCAGAAACACCACCAAAAAGCGCATCCATCATATGGGATACTACCTACAAATGGCATGACCAGGAATGGATGAAAAACAGAGAAAAATATCAACCAATCTACAACCCCATATCGATATATGAGGTGCATTTAGGCTCATGGCGCAGAAGGGTTGAAAAGAACAACTCCTATCTATCGTATACCGAGGCAGCAGAGAAATTAGCCGCATATTTAAAACAGATGAACTTTACTCATATTGAGCTATTGCCCATTATGGAACACCCGTTTGATGGGTCGTGGGGGTATCAAGTCACAGGCTATTACGCCCCAACATCAAGATTTGGCAGGCCAGAAGAATTTATGGCTTTTGTTGACATCATGCACAAATTTGGCATCGGCGTTATACTTGACTGGGTAGTTAGCCACTTTGCTGTGGACGGCCACGGTTTATTGAACTTTGATGGCTCATGTCTGTATGAACATCAGGATCCCCGCCTTGGCTATCATCCCCAGTGGAAAAGCGCAATATTCAACTACGGCAGATATGAAGTAAAGGCGTTTCTTTTAAGTAATGCAGTTTACTGGTTTGACAAATACCATATAGACGGTTTGAGGGTTGATGGTGTTTCGAGTATGCTCTACCTCGATTTTGGCAGAGAAAACGGCAGCTGGATTCCCAATAAATACGGTGGGCGAGAAAACTTAGAGGCCATTGAATTTTTACAAACATTGAACAAAACCGTTTATTCGGAATTTAAAGGCATAATGACGATAGCTGAGGAGTCATCTGCTTATCCTAAGGTTAGCCATCCTGTCCATGAAGGCGGACTGGGCTTTGGTTTTAAATGGAATATGGGATGGATGCACGATACTTTGAGTTATTTCAAATACGACCCGATCTTCAGAGCTCACCACCACAACAAACTCACATTCAGTATCTGGTATGCGTTTAGTGAAAACTTTGTTTTACCTTTAAGCCACGATGAAGTGGTTCACATGAAAGGCTCTCTCATAAACAAAATGCCTGGTAGTTATGAGGAAAAATTTGCCAACTTAAGAGCTTTATTTGCCTATATGTTTGCCCATCCGGGTAAAAAGCTACTGTTTATGGGATCTGAGTTTGCCCAATTTTCTGAGTGGGATTATGCAAAAAGCCTTGACTGGCATCTGTTAAAATACCCCAAGCACAAAGGCATAAGAAAACTTTTAAAAACCCTAAACACCCTTTATAAAACACTCAAACCACTTCATAAATGGGATACAAGGCCTCAGGGTTTTAGATGGATAGATGTCAACAACGCCCCATCAAACATCTTAAGCTTTTTGAGAATCTTTAAGGATGAGCAAATCCTGATAATCTGCAATTTTTCAGGGATTGAGCAAAACTACAGGGTTGGACTTTCAAAAAACACAGACTGGATAGAAATTTTAAACTCACAGTCTTTACAGTTTGGAGGATGGGATAAAAGCAAACAAAGAACCCTACAGGCTCAACCCATCTCCTATCATGGATTTAACTACTCAGCTCAATTAAACCTGCCACCATTAAGCGTTCTTTACTTTAAACCAAAATCGTAAAGCTTTTTATAATATTCATCAACCATTCTGGCAGAATCAAAATAGTTCATCACATCGATCATACCGTTTTTTACAATCTCAATCCACCTGTTTGGATCATCGTAATACATCGGCACGATCACATTTTCAAACTTCTCCATCATTCTCAAATAATCCCTTCTGTCGATCTCCTCAACAGGCAAACCTGGGTCTGCATGGGGAATTGTGAAGGAGTTTATGCCATCCTTTTCAAACTCTGCATGCCAGCCGTCGTCTATGGAAAAGTGGATCGCCCCGTTTGCAGCTGCACTCATGCCGCTTGTTCCGCTTGCCTCCCTGCCCCACCTGGGCGTATTCAGCCATATATCAGCACCCTGCTTTAACATCTTTGAAAGCCTCAGCTCATATCCTGTCAAAACGGCAACATTTTTAAACTCTTTACTCATCAACACTATCTCATTAAACATACCGATACCGCGGTAATCGTAAGGATAAGGCTTTCCTGCCCAGATAATCTGAACAGGGTAATCTTTATTCATAACAAACCGTCTGAATCTGTCCATATCAAGGATCAACAGCCACGGTCTTTTGTATTCAACAAATCTTCTTGCCCAAACAATGGTAAGCACATTGGGATCAAACAGTTTGCCTGTTTGATCGGCCACCTCTTCAAAGAGGAGTTTTTTTAGATGTTTCTTGTATGCCACAAGCTGATAATCCTCATGCTCCTGCAGGTATGTCAACATATGTTTATCAGCCCAGTAATGCATGTTCTGTGCGTTTGTAATACTGATGATTTCACATCTATCCTTAACAAAATCCCACATTTCGTTTGAAACCTTATGGTGGATTTTTGATACGGCATTAGCCCTTTTTGAAACCTTCAAAGCAGCAACGGTCAAAGAAAAATTACTTTCATGATAATTGAGCTTCTGCTGAATCTCCTGCAACGAAAAATCACCAAAAAACCCCATCTGTTCAAGTAATTCTGCGCTATGTTCCTCGTTGCCAGCCTTCTCTGGCGTGTGCGTTGTAAATACAACATGTTTTTTTAACTCATCCAGATCGGGATATTTTTTCATAAGCTCAAAGACAAGAGGCAGTGAATGCCCCTCATTCATGTGATATACATCGATTTTTATGCCTAAAGCATCAAGCATCTTAACGCCACCAATACCCAAAACAATCTCCTGCGCAATACGCGTATTTTCGTTTACATCGTATAGTTTATGACTGATTGTGCGTGAAAGATAGTCGTTTTCTAAGCAATCTGTTGTAAGCAGAATGACAGGTGCTGTTTCAAATACCTTTGATGGCAGAAAGTAGGATTTTACAACAACAGGCTTTGAATTTATCTTAACCTCAACTTTAACTGAAGTATCCTCGATGAAATAGTAAAATTTTCTTCTAAAATCCACCTTCATTGTATTATCTTCGTTTCTAACCTGATCGTAATATCCAAAACTCCACAGCATACCAACACCAATTGTTGCCTGTCTGAGATGGTTTGCGCTGCGCATGTGTGAACCGGCTAAAAAGCCAAGTCCGCCTGAGTACGTCTTAAGTGCCTGATCTATGGCAAACTCCATTGAAAAATAGGCAACCTTTGTTGAATATTTTTCATCTATTGGATAGCTAAACAGCTCCATTGCTCCCTCCTAAAAAACCGGCTGAGCCTTTTTTACATCATCATCCACATATTTCTCAAATTTTTTAAAATTCTCAACAAATGCAATTGCCAATTTTTTTAGCTGTTTTAAGTATGCATCTTTATCTTTCCACTGTTTTTGAGGAGATAAAATATCGTTTGGAACATTGGGGCAGTAGCGCGGATATCGCAGCCCAAATACAGGCAAAATATCCCTTTCTATCCTATCAAGCCTGCCCTGTAATATCGCATTAATTATCGCCCGGGTGTACTCAATAGAAATCCTTTCTCCCTCACCGTAGCCGCCTTTTATGTATCCTGTGTTTACAAGCCAGCATTTTACGCCATGTTTTTTGATTTTTTCACCTAACAGTTTAGCATAAACATTGGGCTTCTGAGTCATAAAGGGCGAACCAAAGCAACAGGAAAATGTGGCTTTAGGTGATTTTACACCCTCCTCTGTGCCTGCTACCTTTGCCGTATAGCCACTCAAAAAATGATACATCGCCTGCGATGGATCCAGTTCAGAGACAGGCGGCAAAACACCAAAAGCATCGTATGTAAGCATAATAATGTTTTTCGGATGAGAGGCAAACGAACCCTCAACAATATTGGGTATATGGGTAATGGGATAGCTTGCCCGTGTATTTTCAGTAATAGAATTGTCGTCCAAATCAATCCGCCTTGAGATGGGGTCTATAACAACATTTTCAAGGATTGTGCCAAATTTCCTTGTTGTTTCATAAATCAGCGGCTCATCCTCTTTTGATAACCTTATTACCTTGGCATAACAACCACCCTCTATATTAAAAACCCCGTTATCACTCCAGCCATGCTCATCATCTCCTATTAGCAATCGATCCGGATCACTTGAGAGTGTTGTTTTACCCGTCCCAGATAAACCAAAGAACAAAGCAACATCACCATCTTTGCCCATATTGGCACTTGAATGTAATGTCAAAACACCTTTATGTGGCAGAAAATAGTTAACCATACTGAAAACGGCTTTTTTGATCTCACCAGCATATCCTGTTCCACCTATCAAAACCTCTTTCTTTTCCATATTTAAGATGACAAAAGCCTCCGAAGTTGTGCCATCTATGTTGGGGGATGCGTTAAATTCAGGCACAACAATCAGTTTAATCTCAGGCTCAAAACGGCTGAGTTTTTGCTCATCAAGCTCCCTTAAAAACATATTACGGGCAAACAGTGAATGCCACGCCCACCTGCTAATAACTCTCACAGGCATGCGATATTTGGGGTCAGCTATGGCATATCCATCCATCACATAAAGCTTTCTATTTTGAAGATAGGCAACCACACGGTCATAAAGAATCTCATACTTATCCTTTTCAAACGGTTTATTCTCATCAGACCACCATATAAAATCCTCTGACGGCTTTTGTTTTACTATAAACCTGTTTTGAGGGGATCTACCCGTGTATTTGCCGCTTCTTACAACAACCGGGCCAAGGTGGGCAACAAGACCCTCCTGATTTTTTACAATCTCCTCATAAAGAATGGGAGATGCAAGGTTTCTTTTGATACGCACATTAATAATACCCATCCGCTTCAGCTGGGCTTCAATCATATATGGCCTCCTTATTTTTTATAGATATTACTCAATAAACGGAAAATTTCAATTCTGTATAGGGTTTTTCGTTTACATACACAACGGCTTTATAATCGCCTTCAGGCCATTTGCTGTTTTGAGGAAGGTGAATTTCAAAATTTGTTTTACCCTCATTGGTGTATTTTTGAACCGTTAATTTCAGGGCTATCAAAAACATATCTTTATCTTCATTAACCTTATACCACCTCACAACAATAAATGTGCCTCTGGGTGCATTTTCCATTGTGCAGGTGAGGTTTATTCTGTTAATAGAGCTTAAAATTTTATCTGTATGAGATCCCTTTTGATAAATTCGGCAATCATGCAGCGAAAAATAACTATCAATGATAGTTTTTTTCTTTTTCTGTTTACTGTTCTGTGTAATCTCGATCCTGCCTTTTTTAAGCATTTTAAGCGCTTTTTCATAAATAAGCATTTTTTTCAGCAGATCAAAGTTTGTTTTATTAAAGATTCTTTCAATTTTGGGATTATCCGTATTGGATAGAACAAAAACATTTTGTGCAACCCTTTTAAAATGATCAGATTTGTCTAAATTATAGACTACAAGTTTAGCCTTTGTGAAAACAAGCACATGATCCTTCAAAACCACAATCCTATCAACAGCAAAATCGCGATACTCAATATTCAAGCTTTTAAACATCAAAAGATGCAGGTTTATCAACTGATGATAAAACCCATTATTTGAGTTTGAAAGCAGACCAGCTATGCTATTTATATCTTTATTCTGACAGGCATGGTAGTATTCCTCAACAACTCTTACAAACCTATCTTGATTGGCAAAAGACACAGAAACAAGCAGTATGACGATAAAAAAGCTACTCGCTATTTTTCTTATAAACCCTGACACCAACCTTTACCACCTTCGTTGTTTTATAGCCAAGCTCATCTTCAACCTCAACCTCAACAGGCAGAAAAATAATATCCCTGTATGCATAGGCAATATCTCTGTATTGACCAAATAGATCGTAGGTTGTTTTGGCATTTGCATAAACAGCTTTCAACACCTCAATCGGTATAGAACTTAATTCAACTGCATCTGCTACCTTTTTTAGTTTACCTAATCTGAGGTTCTTTATAATTCTAAACTGCTTCTCGCCCAACAATTTACTTGCCTTTGTTTCATTAAGCACACCACTTACAAAATCCACCATTCCAAGACTGTAATCCATAACATTAATCGCCGTTGGAACATCTGCCTTAATTGTGCCTTGAGCCATCGATTGAGTGGAAAGATAAATTGCCGGATAAGCTGTGCTTCTTCCGCCAAACTTCAGTGTTTTCTTCATAGCCTCGCTTTTGAGCATTATGCCTGCAACCTTACCTTCGCTGATTTTATCACCAAATAAACCCACAAGGCCGTAAAGCACATTGAGGTTTGTTGTAAAGTATGCATTTAACTCATCTGGAAGGTCATTTATATCGCTGCCAAATTTTGCAGGCTCATAGAAAAACTCAAAACTATCAGATTGAATCTTTTTATGAAAATGCACAGAGGATATATCATTTTCACCTTTTGACTTTATCCTGCCAACGGCTTTAATCGTTATCTCAAACTCTCTACTATCAGGGTCTTTTATATCTATTCTGCTGGATTTTTCCTGCCAGATACCTTCTTCAATACCACCCGGAATACGCAAACTAAATTCAGGGGCAGGATCAAGCAAGGTTAGCTCAACATTCCTGCAGACACCCGTTTCATGGATGCAAACATATAAATCAGCTTTAACTGGAAAATAATCAGTATGGTTTTGCTTTAGTTTTTTAATGTTTATGTCGCTAATATGGATATTTACAAAAGCCTCTCCTGCCTGATTTGTAACAACCTGTTTATATACGGGCATATACTTTTTATCACCAGACAGAATAATTTTTTTGCCATCTTTTGTTGTAAAGTTTTTTATCTCTTTCACATCTACACGGCTGTTTTTAATCGCTCCATTATCATCAAAGAGTGTAAGTTTTATTTTATAATCCCTGTTGTCTGGATAAAGAGGCGGGGTATCCAGCTTTACCTCAAACGACGATGCTTTTTTCTTTAGATGGAAACTCTGACTTACAAAGCTAACCTTTCCGCTATTGTTGATTGCTAAAGAAACTCTATAAAAACCCTTATCGTTGGTTAAAGCCTTCTGTGAATTTATCTTTACAATAGCGCCTTTTATCGGTTTTGAGCTATCTTTGTCAAATACCCTGCCGTAGATAACAAGCTTTGATGTATTGTCTACTCTAACAAAAAACTGACTGGACTGCTTCAAGTAGCCCTTTTTAAAAACAGTGATATCAAGCTTTACCTCTTTTGCTTTTTTAAATTTAAACCAACCTGTATTATAGACTTCAAAATCAACAACCTCACCTGTCCTCCTGCACAGCTTCAAAACTCTATAAGGTCCTTCAAATCTATTGATAATCTGATCCATCTTAAAAACCGGCAGCCTCAAACCAAAATCTATAGGAATATTAAACTCATAAGGACCCTTATCCTCCATACCAGCATGGTAATCGGAAGTGCCCGAAAACTCCTTTACCTTTCTGCCGTCAAGATAGTCAACAAATCCGCAGTCATGGGTTTCATCTTCAAGGCTGCAAATGTTTTTATCGTATAGTTTAGAAAAATCTATAGATGGATACATTGCAAGATTACCCTCTATTTTATACCCTTTCCAGTCAGGAATAATCCTGCCTTCGGTTACAAATTTAACGGTTCTTTTGACTGTTTTTATCGTAGATCCACACTTTAGCTTAAGCTCAACATCACAGTTAAAATGCCTGCTATAATTAAAGCTTTGAGAACGCATAATGGGTTTTTTATCAATTCCATTAAAATATGTTGGAACAGCCCATTCGCCGTTTGCTATAACCTCACCTTTAAAAATATAGATATCTTTTAAGCCATAAGGCACGGGCTTGCCGTTGTAAAGCGTTGGTTTATCGAGTAATTTTAAAGATCCATTTTCTATTTTATAGATGCCGCTATAATCGACTATAATGAGCCTACCATCAGAAGAAAGCTCAAGCTGCGGCGTTGATAATCCTTTAACTGATTCTATAAACTCTACACCGCCAAGGTTATCTGTTTCGTTATATTCTTTCAAAACATATTTAGAAAAAGCCTTCCCCAGCCAGTAATATTTATGCTCTTTTATATTATGAACTACAGCTTTATAAACGCTACCACTCTTTTTACAATAATTTGGTCGAGAAAAAACTTCACCAGTTTCTGAGAGGTTTTTAAAAATAACAATATTGTTTTGAGCATGAGAAATATCGTTTCTGTCAACATAAAAAAGAAACGGTTTATAGCCTTCAATTCCGAGGCTGAATAAAAATTTCCCACCCTTATTGAGAATTCCCTCTAATTTTTTATCCGCAAAGATAGAGACAGTTAGAGTGTATACAGAGCCCTCATCTTTCAGATTAACCTTTACATTTAATGTTTTATCGTAAATCTTTTTAAAATCTTTGAATATCTCAATTCTTGTCTTTAGCTTTTTCTTTTTAAGCCAGTTTGATTTATCGTAATACAAACCCTTAATAACCAGCTGCGTTTTGCCTCTTTTTGCTTTTTTGTTGTATTTAATATTATCAACGATTTTTCTTAAAAGGATTTCCCCATCGTAATACTGATCCATCATAACCCAGATTAGGTAATCTTTATATCGTGCATAATACTCACTCCAGCTGCCATCCTTTTTAAATCCATCATCCCCGACATTCAGATGGTATATATGTTGATGATTTCTACCAGCAACCTCCTGCACAATCTTTTTTCTTTTTTGCCACTCTTTGTCTATGTCGTTATATTTGCCAACTTCGATATACAAGATTCTGTGGTGGTTGTCGGTTAGCAAAACAGCAGAGCCCGTAAAATCGGGTTTAACAATATTTGTGTATGATGGATAAAAATCGTTTTTTGAAATATGAAATTTGCTTTTGTATATTGTTGAGATTTCCTTTGTTGACGGTATAAAAGAAGCAGTATCTATAGCATAAGAAGCTTTCGAACAATATATGGAAAACATTAGTATAAAAGTAAGGCCGTATAATACTTTTAAAACAATTCTGTTCATTGTCTTATGTTATCAATTAAGTAATTATTTTTCAATATTTAAAATTAATATGTCAAAAAATTTAACAAACGCTATTGACTTTTTGGCTATCTTTGGGTATATATTCTGCGGGTGCCGAGATAGCTCAGTCGGTAGAGCAAGGGACTGAAAATCCCTGTGTCCGTGGTTCGATTCCACGTCTCGGCACCATTTTTTGTTGATTTGAGGCCAATCTCAAGGAGACAATAAAACTCTTAATTAATAAAATTTATTGATTAAGCCCCTTAAAATGCCGACGAAGTTACACAATGGTTACACCCTAAATCGTCAAAAATTCCTATTTTAACCTACCATCAGCAACACTAACCACCTGGTGAGGTTACACTATGATTACATAAAATAATTCCTTCTTATCCCACCCAACAAAACTACTCATCAGTCTATTTAAATTGACTAACCTATAAAACTGTGATAGTTAGGTTTTAATGATTCAGCTAAGAAAACTGCTGTTTGTCATCATAATATCGCTTTTTGTTATAAATGCTCATGCAGATACCTCCCTAAACAACATCCTTAACAAAATAAACAAAAATTCACTGGATTACTCGTATGCAAAAATCCTGGTTTATAAAATAAATCAACTCAAACCCGCTAAAATTACATGTAACTGCAATATAAAAAATCAAAATCAAGCAGCAGAAAAGTTTTTACTGATAGTTGGGCTTCAAAAGCAAATATATAATCTAAACAACAAAATAATTGAGCTCACTGATAAAATCAATGTACTTGAAAACACTCCAATAGCAAAGCTACAGAAAATTTACTACACACAATACCTCAAAATCTTGACAAAACAAAAAACCGACCTGATAAACAACATACCTGAATGGGAAAAAACCCTCTACAATCAGCTAAAAAACATAAATTTTAATTTAGAAACAGCCCTGCATGGTATTTCTGAGTGGAATAAAAAACTTTTCGAAATAAACAAAAAAATCGAAAAACTCAAAATTGACCTACAAAAATGGGAATTACTTGAAAACAAAAATATGATCGATCAGACACATGATTTAATTAATAAATACATAGAAACCAGAAAAGAGATAAACTTAAACCTTTTAAAAAATTCTCTGATTATATGGCTTGAAAAACTAAAAAACAAAGACAAGAGTGTATTTAAATATACCCAAACACTGTTAATCTACACTTCCGATCCGCTTTTTAAGGCGGCTTTTAGTAATGTCACCTCAGACTTTGAGAAATTAACATTCAAAAAAAGCTATTACCTATACAACTCATCTGAAGAAATTAAAAATGTAATAAGAAAAATATTTCACATTCTCAGCTTTCCGCTTTTTAGCGTAAACAAAAAGGAAATAACACCCTTTGATTTGATTATTTTTATACTCATTTTAATAACTGGGTGGTTAGTAGGAAAATACTACAAAAAAATAATACTATCCATAGGTAAAACATACGAGATTAATTTTTCCACTCTTACCCTTTTAACAAATACGGGTTATTATTTTATACTCACGCTCTCATTTCTAATAGCCCTAAAAGTCATCGGACTTGATTTAAGCTCTTTAGCCATTATTGCAGGTGCTTTATCTGTGGGTATAGGTTTTGGATTGCAAAACATTGTAAGCAACTTTGTAAGCGGCATTATTTTAATGTTTGAAAAAAGCATAAAGGTGGGAGATTATATTGAAATTGATAATGATACAAGAGGAGAAGTCATGGATATTTCAATGCGTTCAACAATTTTAAAAACCAACGATAACATAAATTTGATTATACCAAATCAAACATTTGTGCAGAACCAGGTTATAAACTGGACAATGACCGATGAATTGGTTAGATTCAGAGTGCCCTTTGGGGTAGCATATGCAACAGATATCGAAAAAATGGAAAAAATATTAATAGAAGCCCTCTTAAAATCCAATCTGCCTTTTGTTAAAAACAAAGATGAGGAAACATCCCCAAAAATCGTTTTTATAGAGATGGGAAACAGCAGCCTTAACTTTGAATTATTTGTGTGGGTAAAAGGTAAATATGCAAGAACTCCAAGAAGAACAAAATCACAATTTTTGAAATTTATTTACCTAACTCTTATAAATAACGGCTTCGAGATTCCATTTCCGCAAAACGATATACACTTCAGAAATGAACTTGAAGTAAAAATCAAAGAAGAAAAAGTGAAATAATAATCAGGGGTTGATGGTGTAAAAAAGTTTTCAAATTAATACATAGTGCAATCATTCTTGTATTACTTAAATAGTTAACAATATTAAATTTTATGATATAATTATCTACATGGGGAAGAAAAAAGATTCGAAAATAAGGGTTATTGATAACATACTTGCAATTGAAACTTGGTATGCAGATACTAAAACTTTAATTGCAATAAGACCAAAGCATCAGAATTATACTGACGACCTTCTAAATTTCTTCCGTTCAAAAATAGGACAGCTCATATTAGATTTTTTCAAGCATCGAAACACTCAAAATAACAGAGGCTTGAGAGAAAAAATATTTACCCCATGCAAAAAGCAAATTGTAATCTTAAACAATACTGGAGTAATAAAAAATTAAATCAGGAGCTCAGTATGAATAAAAAAGAACAAATAGTAAAGAGCGAAATTAAAACCATTTGCGATATAATGCGTAGAGATGACGGAACGAATGCAACAGTTGATTATATGGAGCAATTATCGTGGCTTTTGTTTTTAAGAATATTTGAAGATGTTGAAAATCAACAAAAAGAATTAGCTATTCTTGAAGGAGAAGAATATAAACCTATAATTGACAAAAAATTTAGATGGTCAAATTGGGCTAAAAATAGGGACTGGATAGGCAAACCTAAAGAATCATTAAAAAATTTTGTGGATGATGTTGATGAAGAATTTAAAAAATCATAAATCCCGAAAATACATTAATTCATTTTATTGATAATATACTTTTTCCATATTTGAAAAATCTTTCTGGAACACCTGAAAAAGAAAAAATATCAGAAATTTTTAAAGAGATATCTGGAAATAAAATAAAATCTGTTTTTAATCTTTTAGATGTTATTGAAAAAATAAATAAAATTAATTTTTCAGACTATGAAGATACACATATTTTATCTCAAGTATATGAAGAGCTTCTACTTGAAATGGGCTCAGAAGCAGGATGGGGAGGAGAATTTTATACTCCAAGACCTGTAATAAGGTTTATTATTAATGTAATAAAACCAAAAATAGGAGAAAAGATTCTTGACCCATTTGGAGGCTCTGCTGGATTTTTAGTAGAAGCATATAAATATATTATTGAACATAATAAAAATTTAACTGTTAAAGATACTGATATTTTAAAAAATAAAACATTATATGGACATGAAAAGAAACCTTTACCATTTTTGCTGGGAACAATGAATTTAATTCTGCATGGTATAACAAATCCCAATTATTATAGAAAAAATACTTTAATGGAAGATGTTCATAATATTCAAGATGATGAAAAATTTGATATTATTATTACAAATCCACCATTTGGAGGAAAAGAAAACAGACAGGTTCAAAATAACTTTCCTTATCCAATAGCATCTACAGAGGCTCTTGCACTTCAATATATAATGAGAAAACTTAAAAATGGTGGTAGGGTTGGAATGGTATTACCAGAAGGACAAATTATGTTTGGTAGTGGAAAATTTGAAGAGATAAGAAAAGAACTTTTAGAAAAATTTAATGTTTTTGCTATTATTTCACTTCCTCAGGGTGTTTTTTCCTCTATGGGAGCAGGAGTTAAAACAAATTTAGTGTTTTTTGAAAAAACAGGAGAGTCAACAAAAGAGATTTGGTATTATGACCTTGAAGGAAAATTTACAAAAACCCAAAAAATAAAAGATGAGCATTTTAAAGATGTATTAGAAAAGATAGAAAAAATAGAAATTTCAGAAAATAGCTGGGTAGTTTCTATTGATGAAATTATAAAAAGAGACTATGACTTAACTGCCAAAAATCCAAATAAAAAAGAAGAAATTGAGTATAAAGAGCCTAAAGAGATATTATTGGAGATAGAAAATTTAGATTATGAAATAGAAAAAATCTTAAAAGATATAAAAGCTATGGTTTAAGGGATTAAAAAAAATGAGTAAGACAAAAGCAAAAGCTGAAAATAAAGAAAGATTTGAAGAAATAAAAAATGTGCCTTATCCTTTGCCTGAAGGGTGGAAGTGGGTAAGGTTGGGTGAGATTATTAAATTTGGAATGGGAAAAACACCGAAAAGAAGTGAAAAAAAATATTGGGAAAATGGGAAATATTATTGGGTTTCTATCTCGGATATGCAGAATAAGTATATAAAAACTACTAAAGAAAAAGTTTCACAAAGGGCTTTTGATGAAATTTTTAGAGGTAAACTTATACCAAAAGGAACTTTATTGATGAGTTTCAAATTAACAATAGGTAGAACAGCTATATTGGATATTCCAGCTTTTCATAATGAAGCGATTATTCACATTTTCCTAGAAGAAAACATTTATAGAGATTATTTGTATTGGATACTGCCAACATTAGATTACTCAAAATATTTAAATACAGCAATAAAAGGAAAAACTTTAAACAAAGAAATTTTAAAAAATCTTTTAATCCCCCTCCCCTTCAAAAACAACCAACCCGACCTTGAAAAACAAAAACAAATAGTAGAAAAAATAGAAACCATTTTTAAAGAAATAGACAAAGCTATAACAATTCGGCAAAAAGCATTAGAAAAAACAAAAGAACTCTTTGAAAGTGTATTAAATAAAATCTTCAAAGAAGCAGAGGAAGATAAGGATAATTGGAAGTGGTTAAAGTTGGGGGAAATAGCAAAAAAAATAAAAGCAGGGGGAACACCTTCAACTAAAATCAAAGAATATTGGGCAAGTAATGGTTTTGTAGACTATAAAAATACTTATCCATGGTTGGACATAAACAAGAATGACTTTGAAAATATGTTTATATCCTCATATAGGAAAATTATCACAAGAGAAGGATTTGAAAATTCTAATACATGGTTGGTTCCTCCAAACTCTCTACTTATAACAATAGGAGGAAGTTTAGGGCTAGTTGGTATTAACAAAATTTCTATAACGACCAATCAGAACATATTAGCAGTTGTTTTAAAAGATAAAATTTATGTTAAATATGTTGCTTTCTACTTAAAGTTTAAATATCCTCTATGGCTAAAAAATATGGAGGGATATAAAAATTTGTCTAAAAGAGAGGAAATCAAAAGATTAATCCCAATCCCCATTAAAAACAATCAACCCGACCTTGAAAAACAAAAACAAATTGCAGCTTATTTAGATAATTTGCATAATAAAATAAAACAATTAGAAGAATTACAACAAATACAACTTGAAAAATTTAAACAGCTAAAAGAAAGCATTTTAAATAAAGCATTTAGAGGGGAGTTGGTATGAACTTCTATAAGGAGTTGTTAATTGAAAACGACTAAACAAGCATTAGAAGAATTTATAAAAGCGAAAGTAAATCTTGACCCAGAAGAAACAAAAAGGGCAAGAAATAGCAGAGATTGGTTAATAGAACAAATAAAAATCTACCTTCTAAATTTGATGATTTTCCGTTTTTATACAAAGAAAGACATATAAAATTTGGTTCTTTTGCAAGAAGAACAAAAATAAGACCTTTAGATGATATTGATTTAATTATTACTTTTTCAGCATCTGATGATGAAGGTAATAGAGCAACATATAGTTGTAATTCTTATAGTGGAACTTGTTATATTTTTGTCCCTGAAGAACATAAAACCTTAAGAAGATTCTGCGACGAAAATGGATATCTTAACTCAAGAAAAATATTAGAAAAATTAAAGTCCTATTTATCTGAAATACCACAGTATAGTCAAGCAGAAATACATAGAAGACAAGAAGCAGTTACATTAAAGCTATCCTTTTATCCATGGAATTTTGATATTGTTCCCGCTTTTTTTACAGTTAAGGAAGAAAACGGAAGAAATTATTATCTAATACCTGATGGAAATGGAAATTGGAAAAAAACAGATCCACGAATAGACCAAGAAAGAGTAACAAATATAAACCAAAAACAAAATGGTAAAGCTCTTGAATTCATAAGATTATTAAAACATTGGAAGAGAAAAAATTTAAATTCTATAAGCTCTTACCTATTTGAAAATATAGTATTAAATTTCTTAGAAGAAAAAAATTTGACAGATGATAACTTATTAGATTTATGTATGTTTTTTGATTATCTTCAATCTGCTATCTATAACCCAGTTTATGACCCTAAAGGAATTCAAGGGAATATTAATAATCTTGATTTTAAAACTAAATATAAAGTTTCTGAAAAAGCAAAAACAGATAAATTAAAAATTTATGAAGCAGATAGATTTGAAAAAGAACAAAAACATAAAAAAGCTATAAGCAATCTTAAAGAAGTTTTTGGAACGGAGTTTCCAGACTATGAGTGATAATATTAATTATGCTTTCCCAGAGCAGAATAATGAGGAATTTATAAAACTATTAAAAGCTCAAAGATACTATTATAAAGTAGCAAAAAGATGGCAGATGGGTAGATTTTTAATAAGTATATTGATTCCAATTCTTTTTGTAATTGCCAAATTGAAATTATTAAATGAATTTGAATATTACAGAGATTCTTTCGCATGGGTTAAATTACCATGGGTAGTGTCTATTTCCTTATTATGGGTGGCTTTAAGTTTTGTTTTTAAATATTTTGAAAAAAGGTATATTTCAATTGGAGCTGCAATTCAAGAAGAATTTGATACAAAACTTTTTGGCATAGAAAAAAATAAAATTTGCTTCTTTAAGGAGCCTACTCCAGAAGAAATAAGCAATGGAGAAAAAAAGTTCAAAGGAAATACAGAAAGTCTGAATAATTGGTATCCTGTTTCAAACTCTGGAAACAAATTTGGAAATATATTGTTAGCTCAGCGAACTAACTTAATATGGACAGAAAATTTAAAAAATAGATATAAATATCTATTTTTATTATTAATAGGATCAATCATTAGATATTGTATAAAAACCTTCGCAATTTTGTTGAATCTCCAAAAGAAAAGGATAGACTTCTCGGTAAGCTAAAAAAGGAAAGGAGAAGCCTATCCCATGAGGAAAGATAGCAGAATTTTTAAAGAATTACTAACAAAATTTGTGGCAGAAGAAGACCCTATACTGAGTATGTTGAAGTGGGTAATGGATCAATTGATGGAGATTGAATCAGAGCAGAAGGTTGGTGCAAAAAAGAACGAGCATAATAGTAACCGAAAGAGCTATTTTAGCGGTTATCGTCCAAGACGTTTTGATACCCG